>CAXNGM010000055.1:0-9316 GCA_964201695.1 Bacteroidia bacterium
GCATGGGTCTTTTCTTATGCGCAATCGAATGTGGTCGATTCTCCTAAGAACGATTCATTGCAGTTGAATATTGCTTCAATAGACACATCCAAAAACAAACAAGACTTGCCCCCAGGCTCACTTAAACCATCGCCAGATGCATTGGATTCGAAGGTCGATTATCATGCACGCGATTCGATGCGGTTCGACTTAAAAGCCAAAAAAATTTTTCTGTATGGTGCAGCAGATGTTAAATACGATAAGATTCATTTAACGGCAGATTATATTGAGATTAATTGGGGGAATAACGTAGTTCATGCCGAAGGAAGACCCGATTCTACTGGTCAAATTGTTGGTTATCCGGTTTTTGATGAAGGAAGTCAAACCTTCAATGCCGACCGGATGGATTATAATTTCAAAACCAAAAAAGGAAGGTTAACGGGTATTTTCACCCAACAAGGTGATGGTTATTTGCATGGCAGCCAGGTGAAGAAAAACGAGAATGACGAGCTTTTCGTGAAGAATGGAAAATATACCACTTGCAATCTTCCCGATCATCCGCATTTTTATATCAATGCCAGTAAAATTAAAGTAATCCCCAATAATAAGATTGTTTCCGGGCCTGCAAATCTTTGGATAGAAGATGTTCCAACTCCTTTGGCCGTTCCTTTTGGAATTTTTCCGAATAGCACAAAACGAAAATCGGGTATTATTTTTCCAACGTATGGAGAATCTCCGGGTCTTGGATTTTTCCTTCAAGAAGGTGGATATTATTTTGGGATCAACGATTATGTGGATGCATCCATTCGAGGAAATATTTATTCAAGAGGATCTTGGGGTCTGAGTGCCGGAACATCCTACAATTATCGCTACCATTTTAATGGGAACTTGGATATGCGTTTTTCTAAAATTCTGCAAGGCGATCCTGAACTATTGGGTTCTTCGGTAAATAAAGATTTCTTTATCACTTGGAAACACAATCAAGACCCGAAAGCTAGACCCAATTCCAGATTTTCTGCATCGGTGCAAGCGGGTTCGAGTAATTACAATAAGCTCAATTCATTTAACGCAAATAACATTGTAGCCAATACTTTTCAATCGAGCATTTCGTATGCTAAAACATTTGCCAATACGCCATTTAATATGGTTCTAAGTGCTGGTCATAGTCAAAATACTGCTTCGCGTATTGTTACACTTTCTGCTCCCGAACTGCAAGTGAATATGAACCGCTTTTATCCCTTAAAGCGCAAAAATCCGATTGGAAATCAACGTTGGTATGAAAAAATGGGAATTACGTATACGCTTCAAAGCCGCAATACCATTACGCAAGCCGATACTTTGTTTGGTCGCCCGGGTTGGACTCAAAATTTCAACAACGGAGTCCAACACCAAATTCCCATTTCCACCTCGATTCAATTCCTCAAATTTTTTACATTTTCGCCGGGTGTTAATTATACCGAACGTTGGTATTTTAACTCCATCGAAAAACGTTACGACGAAACAACCGGAACCATTGTAACGGATACCATTCGGGGGTTTAAATCGACTAGAGAGTACAATGCAAATGCAAGCATTAGTTCGCGCTTGTATGGTTTTTTAAAGTTGGGTAAAAGTACTATTCGTAATGTAATGACGCCTCAAGTTAACTTCCGATACCAACCCGATTTTAGTACACGCCAATTTGTTGCTACGGGCATCACAACGGGTGAATATTATTCTCCTTACGAACAAGGAATTTATGGACAACCAACGGTTGGTGAGCAGGGAACAATTGGTTTAAGTTTGAACAATAATTTAGAAGCCAAGGTGCGATCACGAAAGGATACAACCGGCACAGGATTAAAGAAAATAGTATTGTTGGACGCTTTCAATTTTGCAACCTCATATAATTTAGCTGCGGACTCACTTAATTGGCAAAATCTATCTGTAAATGCCCGAACCAAGCTCTTTAAAAAACTGGATCTTGTCTATAGCAGCACCTTCGATTTTTATGCCTTCGACACAACGCTAAAAACACGAATCAATGTGTTTGAATATGATAAAACGGGACATTTATTTCGGGCAATTAATACGAATTTTGCCCTAACAACGAACATTGCTTCTGGTAAAAAAGAAACACTGAATTCCCAAACAGGCAGCCCAGAAGAGCGCATGGATTTATCGCGTAATTCCAATAGTTATGTCGATTTTACGATTCCATGGTCTATTAATGCAAGCTTTATTTTAAGTAAGACACTTGTTGGAACGAAGGTTCAAAATAATCAGGTTTTGAATTTTAGTGGAGATCTAAATTTAACGCCCAAATGGAAAATTGGATTTAGTTCTGGATACGATTTTTCACAGAATACAATTTCCTTAACTACCATCGATATATTCCGTGATTTGCATTGTTGGGAAATGCGCTTTAACTGGATTCCATTCGGATTTCGCCAAAGTTACAATTTCACCATCAACGTGAAATCTTCGATGTTACAAGATTTAAAAGTGAACCGTCGCCGCCAGTGGTTCGATTTACAGAATCAGTAATTTTTGCTTACTTGGATTTGTTGTTTTGTCGTTGAATCTTGATTTTTCGGAAGTGAATCCACTCAAACAAAACGCTCATCATTAATAAAAAAACAGGAATGCAAATCAACCAAGAAATTGATTGTAGGTAGATTGTACCTGTTTGCCCAAATGCAATAGTACCCCAACTTGCTAAAAGAAATAAAGCGAGGGGGAAACTTCTGTAAAAGAGATAAACTCTTCGAACACGTATCCAAGATTCCAAATCCCCTTTTATAATTTTCTTGTTTAGTCCTGGTGTAACATATTCTAAATAAGCAATATAAGTATTATATAGCAGGTAAAACACCATGAATGGCGGAAATAAAATTACTGCGCCAAGCAGCCCGATAACACTCAGAATAAAGAAACCTGCAATTAGAAAAATTGACCCGATGAATAAGCGAAAGAAACGGAAGATAGCAAATGAAAAACCCTGTAATTTATCTTCACCAGGATAGTGTTTTTCAATCAATGATTCGTACCACTCCCCGATTAAAATACTTGGTGAAAATTTCCATGAGAACGAACGTTTCTGATTGTTTTTTCTTTTTCCAATAATTAATTCTAATAATAAAATAACATTGTCGAGTTCCTTTATTATTGCAAGATCTTTGATTTTGGGTTGAGGTGCAGCACGTTTATAAGTTCTTCTTACAATTGCCGGTTCTCTTCTTATTGGCTCGGGCGAATTGATTACCGATTCTGATTTGCTTAAAAGCCATTCGCTTGCTTGACGAACCGCAATGAATTTTTGGGAAGCTTCTTCCTGCTTTTCTGACTCACGCTGAAGATCGGGATGGTAGATTTTCGCCATGCGCCTGAAAGCTTTCCGAACATCTTCATGACTCAGGGGTATTTGCAATTCAAGTATGGCGATTGCTTCGCGATTAGTCATAAATTAAATAACTCGTTTGTTTGTCATACTTGTATTGGGCAATGCAATTTCTTGCTGCAAATTTACATTACCTTTCGACATTCTAAATTATTCATGAAACTATCACCTGCTATTACAGTTGCCGAATTGGCTAAATTAATAAATGCCCGCTTTTCGGGAAGTCCTGATCATCTTGTATCAGGAATAAATGAAATTCATAAAGTCGAATCTGGCGATCTTTCTTTTGTAGATCATCCAAAGTATTACGACAAATGTCTGAATTCGGAGGCAACTACCATTCTTATAAACAAAGAAGTTGACTGCCCCAAAGGGAAAGCCCTTATTTTTAGTGATGATCCATTTCGTGATTACAATTTTTTAGTAGATCATTTTCGTCCATTCCAGCCGGCCAATGCCATGGTCAATACAACATCAAACATTGGCAAAGGAACCATTATTCAACCCGGAGCTTTCGTTGGAAATCATGTGTTGATTGGGGAAGATTGCATCATTCATCCGAATGTGGTTATTTACGACCATTGTGTTATTGGAGACCGCGTTGTTATTCATGCAGGAACTATCATTGGAGCCGATGCATTTTACTTTAAACGTCGTCCCGAAGGATACGATAAAATGAAAAGTTGTGGTCGTGTTGTGATAGCCGACGATGTTGAAATTGGCGCTGGTTGTACCATTGATAAAGGTGTGACAGGCGACACCGTAATTGGGAAAGGAACCAAATTCGATAATCAAATTCATATTGGACACGATACTGTTGTTGGTGAAAATTGCTTGTTTGCAGCTCAAGTTGGTGTTGCCGGTGTTGCAACCATCGAAAACAACGTGATTATTTGGGGACAAGTGGGCGTTTCGAAAGACTTAACCATTGGAGAAGGCGCAATCGTTCTCGCTAAAAGTGGCGTTGGAAAAACACTGAAAGGAAACACTACCTATTTTGGAATCCCAGTTTCGGAAGCCCGAGAAAAAATGCGTGATTTAGCAAACATTAAACGAATTCCGGACATTTTGGACACCGTTTACAAACGCGATAAAAAGTGAAATTCGCTTCATTAATCTGGCGTTATAAATTATCAAATTGAATACAGTCCATTCAAATACAAACGATCAACACTACCGGCAGCAGTTGTATGCACTTCTGCAAGTAACTCGTGCGATTAATAACAATTTCCCTTCCTCCGATTTATTTAGCATATACGAGTATATCTTAAGCAGGCAATTGGGATTTAGCAAGTTTGCGTATTGTAGTTTTGATGAGATTTGGAAATGGCCTGTGTCATTTGGAGCTACTCACGAAACCTTGAGTATTCATCCGGATATTGATTTGTTTCCATTTCTCGACATGACTTTCTTGTCGGAACAGGATAATCCCCAACTGCAAAATTTCGATCTAGTAATTCCGATTCATCATAAAAATAGAGCGTTGGCATATTTGCTCGTTGGAGAACTCGACGTTGAATTGATGAAACGTGAACGGAAGTTCGATTTGGAGTTTATTCAAACAATCAGTAATGTGATTGCAGTTGCTATCGAGAATAAGCGTTTGTTCAAGGAAAATGTTCAACAGGAGATTTTTAAACGTGAACTCAACATGGCTCGTGAAGTTCAATCTATGTTGATCCCTTCTTCATTGCCCAATGATGAATGTGTAGATTTTGCTGCATTTTATCAACCACACCGACAAGTTGGAGGCGATTATTATGATTACATCAGACTCAATGATGATGAGATGATCTTTTGCGTGGCGGACGTTTCCGGGAAAGGTATTTCGGCTGCAATTTTGATGGCAAATTTCCAGGCGTATTTACGAGCCATGGTTCAGCACGAGTCTGACTTGAAAAAATTAGTGGTTGGGCTTAATGACAGAGTGGTGCAAAGCGCTAAAGGAGAAAAATTTATCACGCTTTTTATTGCGCGGTACAATTCAAAAACACGCGAACTAATTTATGTAAACGCGGGACATAATCCACCGATATTAAAAACGCCCGAGGATATAGAAATACTCACATTGGGCACAACAGGATTGGGGATGCTAGAGAAACTTTTCCGATTAGAATCGGGGAAATTAATTATTCCAAATGGCTCTGTTTTGGTATGTTATACCGATGGATTGGTTGAGCAAGAAGACGATTCAGGAACCGATTTCGGTATGGAGCATTTAACGGAGTTGATCGAGCAAAATTCGAATAAAACATCCGAACAAATCAATGCATTGCTGGTGCAAAATCTTGTCAGTTACAAAGGAAATCAACCGTATGTTGATGATATCGCTTTGCTAACTTGCCGTTTTCACTAGAATCAAGACTCTCTGAAATTATTGAAATAAAATAAGGGATTAATCTTAAAGCTCTATGTTTTTTTGAGTTGGACTATGTTCATCTTTCTGATTATGATAAACGTCTAAGGCAACCAATATGGCAATCATCGACCAAAATGGAGCTGATGCCTTGTCTTGGTCAAGAAAGTTATTGAGGAATCCATGGAAGTAATAGGTGAATAATCCAATCAAAATTCCAATCGAAAGAAATTTAATTTCCTGCGATTTCGCTTGGATATATATCCGACGTCCTGTTCGAATGGTTAAAGCAATTAACACTACAAATATAAATGCTCCAATGAATCCAGTTTCAGCTAGAGGACTTAAATACTCACTATGTGCGTTTCCTAATGATCCGGAATTTGTGCTCACATAGGTTTGTTCGTATGAACGTTGATAAGGAGCATATTGAAACCGATATGTTCCGGGCCCAAATCCAACCAAGGGCTTGTCTTTAAACATACGAATAGCTGATTTCCAACGGTTTATACGCTCTAAATTAGAGGCATCATTTTTAATGTTGGAAACAGATTTAAGATGTTTAGAAATGTCTTTCGATGAACTTTGTTTATTGCTTGCTATTTTTTCGGCAATAGGATCTTTATAAATAAATAAGATGGAAGCAATTACAATGATCCCTAACACAATTATCCTCCAATTAATTTTTAGAAGGAATATGAGATAAACGCCATAAGAGAGAACTATACTTAGCCATGCCGCACGTGTAAATGATAATATAATACCTATTAATATAATTAAGAAAAATAGAAGGGAAGCAAGTCTTGTTTGGGCATTGTATGATTTATCGAATGCAAACACAAACATAATTGGCAGCATCATGGCAATAACAGCCCCATAAATTGTATGATCTTTAAAGAATGGTTGCATTACCCAATACAAAGCATCTTTTTCGATGTTGTAGTGAAAGAATTGAAAAATAGAGTAGATAATTACGATACTTAAAGGGATGGTGAAAACCCAAATCCAAAGCCGCATGTTCTCTTTCTTTCTAAAAATTTGAGTGGCAACAAAATAAAACGATACAACAAACCATAATCGCGCAATTGTATATTTCAAAGATACCAGAGGCATCGAGCTTGTGAACGATGTAAATGTCATCCACAAGAGCATGCATATTATTGTAATTGTTATAGGATGCTTGACAATTCTCCAATCAAATCCACCTTCATAAAGCATCCTAAATATAAAAACAAGCATAACCCCAAAGAGTAGCGGTTCGGTAGGAAGTGTTAGTGCTGCAAATTCTGAAAATTCGACAGTGAGTGAAAAAGGGGTGAAAAATAAAATGAAATAAACTAGCTTGTCAAGGGCTACTAAAACAGAAAAAAGGATTAGAACAATAACAGGGAGTATGGGTAATAGAAATACCTCCTTTGTTAACAGCCAGCAGTTTAGTGCTATAAAAACCAACACAATCCCATAAAAAAAGGATGTTGGTCGAAAATCAAATAAACGGGCTAATCGATTAATCAAAACGTGTTCGGATTCGCTGAATATTCTCAATAATAATCACTAACAAAATTCCGAGAAGAAAGGTAGATGCTGTAGATATTAAAACAATTAGCCAGCGAATAGGGTATGTTTTCTTTTCAGCAACTCGAGCAGAATTAACGATAAATTTATGCGGGATTTTTTCTGTCGCATCTACTTTAGCTTCCTCAAATTTCTTTTTCAATCTACTCAATGCTTCACGATCGTAATCCATATCCTTGGAAATGGAAGAATACAACCCACCATATTTTGCAAGAATGGCCATCTTGCCATCAATAATATTAGTTGCAGATTCATTTCCAGCTAATAAAGCTTTTCCATAAGCTTCACTTAGTCGCTCCACCTGCGAACCATAATCAAGAACTCCCAGAGAACGAAGCTTATCTAATGTGTCTTCGCGGGCCTGAATATACTTTTTGAAATCGAAAAATTCTCTTTCAACAATTGCAAGTCCCTGAGCAGCACGATCATGCTGCATACGTGTTTTTACAGAATCTAAAAGCGTAGCAATATCATTGGCCATATCTGCTGCCAAGTTTGGATCTTCATCCAAAACATCTACACGAATTGATAAATATTCCGTTCTATTAAAGGAAATGTTTTCTTCAAATTTCTTATTGAGTTCTGTTATTGGATAACGTCCATCAATATTAATTCGATAATGTTCCATTAAATTATACTTCGAAATAATCTTCTCCCTGATCTCATCGGAGTTTAATATCTGAAGCATTTGTTCTACTTGCTCCTCTTCACCAAATTGAAGGATGTTTTCTTTCTCAAAATTATTTTCACTTAATAATGATTTTGAAATCGAACTATTGGTAGTAGGAAACATGGTAACCGATGATTTATATCTCGGCTTAATGAAAAACGCTGACGAAAAAATAATCGAAGCAACTAAAGCTGTTAACGTTACAATCAAAATTGGCTTCCTTTTTTTCCAAAGAAAAATCAACATGTTTGTTGATTGAAATAAACTAACGGGTTGATTAGAATCCATGTTATAAAAAATCGAGTTTTGTAGAATAAAGGCAAAAGTAATATTTTAGATGAACTGCGCTTTAACCATATTTAAGTATTCTGAATATGGACTTGATGTGAAGTAACCCAATAGCAAACGCAAAAATTATGGAAGTGCCAGAAAATAAAATAATCCCTAGAAACCAATTCATTATTAATAGTTTGCTCAGGTATGCAAGCAAAATTACCATGGGAATAAAAATGAATAATTGCGTAAGTAGACGAACATTGGTTTTAAATTTAAAAATGCGTTGCGCCAAATAAACTTGCAGTAATGCTGTGATACATTGTGTTATTAAGCTGGATAATGCGGCTCCTTCTGCCATGTATTTTGGAATGAAAATAACATTCAATATTAAATTGAAAACCATTCCAGATCCAGCCATCATATTAAGTTGGAATAAATTACCATTTGCAGTGAGTAATGTTCCAAAAATGTACGAAACAGAAGTTGCCATGAAACAGCCCATTAATAAGGAAAATACCTGAGCAGACTCATACACATGCTTCTCATAAAGTAGGTCCATTATGTCAACATTATAAAAGACACAGGCCACAGTTATAACAATCGCAGGTGTAAGTAAAATCGTAAACGCAAGTTTTACTAATTGTTCAACTGATTCTTTATGACGAAGCATTCGCGCAAACATGGGTAAAAGCAAGCCGGCAAAAAGGAACGAAATCATATTGGCCGAATCGAGCAAACGATATGCTGAAGCGTAAATACCACTTTGAGTTGCTCCATTGGGTAAAATTCTTTCCAACATTACGGTGTCAACCCGATTGTAAAAGGTCATCAATAAAACCAAAATAGCAAAGGGAAAACTCTTTTTCAATATGAGCACAAAAAACGCCTTGTTCCATGTTAGTCGCTTAAAGGGCGCTTTTCTAAATACAATGAAGAAGGTTATTATGGTGGTTAATATATATGAAAAAGTTTGTGTGTAGATAAACCATTCAATTTGAAATGGACCCTCGATAATATGTCCCCAAAGCAACAAACTGCAAAATAAAATCATGAGACTTCGATCGAGCACCGAAATAATACT
>CAXNGM010000056.1:0-9280 GCA_964201695.1 Bacteroidia bacterium
ATTAAATTTGTGGGTGAAGTATTACGTCGTAAAGCTGGTAAATCTGCTGGTAAGAAATAAGAATCATTAATCAACATGGCTATCACTAAAGAATTTAGAAGAGCTCGAATTAAAGAGCGGATCCGCAAAGTAGTTACGGGCGATTCAAATGCACCTCGAATGAGTGTATTTAGAAGCAATAAAGATATTTACGTTCAGCTAATTGACGATAGTAAAGGCCATACAGTTCTTGCTGCATCTTCAACTGAACAAGTAGTATCATCAAAAAAAGTAAATAAGATCGAACAAGCAGCTCTTGTAGGAAAAGCAATTGCAGCAAAAGCTCTTGAGGCAGGAATAAATGAAGTTCGTTTTGATAGAAACGGTTATTTATATCATGGTCGTATTAAATCACTAGCTGAAGGTGCTCGTGAAGGAGGTCTAAAATTCTAATGTAATCATGGCAAACGCAAATATTAAACGAGTTCGCTCTAGCGAAATTGAACTAAAAGATAAGCTAGTTGGCGTAAATCGTGTAACTAAAGTTACAAAAGGTGGTCGTGCTTTTACATTCTCTGCCATTGTTGTGGTTGGAAATGAAAAAGGAATTGTAGGCCACGGTTTAGGTAAAGCAAAGGAAGTTACTGATGCAATTAGCAAAGGAGTTGATGATGCTAAAAAAACATTAATCAAAGTTCCAGTTATTAATGGAACTGTGCCACATGAACAAATTGGAAAATTTGGTGGAGCATTAGTTTTTCTTAAACCAGCCGCTCATGGAACAGGTGTAATAGCCGGTGGTGCGATGCGTGCAGTTTTAGAAAGTGTTGGTATTACTGACGTTCTTGCTAAATCAAAAGGTTCTTCTAATCCCCACAATGTTGTTAAGGCAACAATTCAAGCGTTAAGTTTGATGCGTGACCCTGCTACTATAGCTCAACAACGTGGTATTTCAATGGAAAAAGTATTCAACGGATAATTGATTGCCATGTCTAAAATTAAAATTACTCAAATTAAAAGCGGTATTGATCGTCCGGAACGTCAGAAATTGACATTACGTGCTTTAGGTATTCGTAAAATGCATAATCCAGTGGAACATGAAGCAACGCCTCAAATACTGGGTATGGTTAACAAAGTAAAACATTTGATTTCTGTCGAGGAAATCTGAAATAAATTAAACTATGAACCTCAGCAATCTAAAACCGGCAGTAGGATCGGTTAAAAGCAGCAAGAGAATAGGACGTGGTCAAGGATCTGGTCGTGGTGGAACATCAACACGTGGTCATAAAGGAGCAAAGTCAAGATCTGGTTACTCAAGTAAAGCAGGATTTGAAGGAGGTCAAATGCCTCTTCAACGTCGTTTACCTAAGTTCGGATTTAAAAATATTAACCGAGTTGAGTATCGTGGAATCAATCTCGATACACTCCAAATTCTAGCTGCAGCAAAAAATATCGATACTATTTCATTCGATACATTATTAGAAAATGGTCTTGCGTCAAAGAATGATCGTATCAAGATTTTAGGTCGTGGTGAAATTACAACCAAAATTTCTGTAACTGTTCACGCTTTCACTGCAACTGCTAAATCTGCAATTGAATCACAGGGCGGAAGCGCTATAACATTATAACACTTTCCTGATGAAAAATTTTTTCAATACCTTCCGGAATATATACAAAGTAGAAGAACTACGAACCAAAATTGGTAATACTCTACTTTTCCTTCTCATCTATAGATTAGGTTCATTTGTAGTATTGCCAGGTGTTGATCCAAATGCATTAGGAGCTCTCAAGCAACAATCTTCTGATGGTATTCTTGGTCTATTGAATATGTTTTCGGGTGGTGCTTTTTCAAACGCATCCATTTTTGCATTGGGTATAATGCCTTATATATCGGCATCAATTGTAATCCAACTTTTATCAATTGCAGTTCCTTATTTCCAAAAAATGCAGAAAGAAGGAGAAAGCGGTCGCAAGAAGATGAATCAATTAACTCGCTACCTAACTGTTGTAATTACAGCTTTTCAAGCTCCTGGTTATTTAGCAAATTTGAACTCTCAACTAGGAGTTAATGCAATCTCTGAAAATACTGCTTACTTTTGGATTTCCTCAACAATTATTCTTGTTGCAGGCACTATGTTCATCATGTGGTTAGGTGAAAAAATTACGGACCGTGGAATTGGTAATGGTATTTCTCTAATTATCATGGTTGGAATTATATCTAACCTTCCTGCTGCAATTATTGCTGAATTCGGTTCTCGTATTGAACAAAAAGGTGGTGGTCTTGTGATGTTCCTTATTGAATTAGTAATTCTTCTCTTTATTGTTATTTTCTCAATTATGCTAGTTCAGGGTGTTCGTCGAATTCCTGTTCAAGTAGCTAAAAGAATTCAAGGTAATAAGCAAGTAGGTGGTATTCGTCAATACATTCCATTGCGTGTAAATTCTGCAGGAGTAATGCCAATTATTTTTGCACAAGCAATTATGTTTATTCCGATTACTGTAGTTGGTTACGCAGGAATTGAATCACTTCAGGGTGTTATGCAAACATTTTCGAATGTTACAGGTTTCTGGTATAATTTTTCTTTTGCAGTAATGATTATTCTATTCACCTATTTCTACACAGCTATTACAGTCAATCCTAAAAACATGGCTGAAGAGATGAAGAGAAGTGGTGGTTTTGTTCCAGGTGTTCAACCGGGTCGTCAGACAGCTGAATATATCGATGATATCATGTCTAGAATTACATTACCAGGAGCTATATTTTTAGCTTTGATTGCTGTTCTTCCTGCAGTTGCAATGATGATTGGTATTTCTAATAAATTTGCCCAATTCTATGGTGGAACATCTCTACTAATTTTAGTAGGTGTTGTTTTAGATACTCTTCAACAAATTGAAAGTCATTTATTGATGCGTCAATATGATGGATTAATGAAAAATACTCGTATTAAAGGTCGGACAAACACAGGTTCGCCAGTTAGTATGACAAGCTAATTTTTTCTTCAGATGATCTATTATAAGACCGCTGAAGAGATTGAACAAATTAGAAATAGTTCTTTACTTGTTGCCCGCACTCTGGCGGAAGTTGCTAAAAACATCAACCCCGGAGTAACCAGTTTGCAGCTGGATAAAATTGCAGAGGAATTCATCAAAGACAATGGTGGTATTCCTGCATTTAAAGGATATGGTGGTTTCCCAAATTCCTTGTGCATTTCGCCTAACGAGCAAGTTGTACATGGTATACCAAATGACCAACCTTATGTTGACGGTGATATTATCTCTGTTGATTGTGGTGTCCTTATGAATGGGTTTTATGGAGATTCAGCATACACATTTAGTGTTGGTGAAATACCGAATGAAACTATGCAATTAATGAAGGTTACTAAGGAAAGTTTATACCGAGGAATTGGTGTAGCCTTACCTGGTAAACGCCTTCAAGATATCAGTTACGAAATTCAAACTTATTGCGAAAAGAATGGATACTCTGTTGTAAGAGAACTTGTTGGTCATGGAATCGGCAAAAATCTACACGAGGCACCTGAAGTGCCAAATTTTGGTAAGAGGGGATCCGGAATAAAGCTTCAGGTTGGTTTGGTTATAGCAATTGAGCCTATGATAAATATGGGGAAAAGAAATATTATTCACGGTAAAGATGGTTGGACTATCAAAACTGCAGATAATAAACCTTCCGCTCATTATGAACATACAATTGCAATAAAAGATGGTAAAGCAGATATTCTTTCATCATTTGAGTATGTAGAAGATGTTCTGAAACAAAGGAATTTATTCATTGCTTAACAAATTGATTAAATAAATAAACGTGTCAAAACAGTCATCCATAGAACAAGACGGAACAATAATCGAGGCTTTATCGAATGCAATGTTTCGTGTTGAATTGGAAAATGAGCATGTAATTGTTGCTCATATTTCTGGGAAGATGCGTATGCACTATATTAAAATTTTACCCGGTGATAAGGTAAAAGTGGAGATGTCTCCATACGATTTATCAAAAGGTCGTATAACTTATCGCTACAAATAACAAAACAATGAAAGTAAAAACCTCCATCAAAAAAAGGAGTGTGGACTGCAAGATTGTACGCCGCAAAGGGAGACTCTATGTAATCAACAAAAAGAATCCCAAATTCAAACAACGTCAAGGATAAGCACCAAAATTAAAAACACATGGCTCGTATTTCCGGAATTGATCTTCCCAAAAATAAGCGTGGAGAAATTGGTCTAACCTATATATTTGGGATTGGACGCTCTACATCACAAAAAATTCTAACTGAGGCTGGAATTTCTTTCGATAAAAAAGTATCGGAATGGAATGATGACGAATTAGGAAAAATACGTGATATTATTAATAACACGTTTAAAGTAGAAGGAGCACTTCGATCTGAAGTTCAACTTAACATTAAGCGTTTGATGGACATTGGTTCATACAGAGGAATTCGTCACCGCTCCGGTCTTCCAGTTCGTGGACAAACAACTAAAAATAATGCTCGTACCCGTAAGGGGAAGAAGAAAACAGTTGCTAATAAGAAAAAAGTAACTAAATAATTCTTGAGTTAGAAACAACAGAATAATCCATTAGAAATGGCTAAAACAACCAAAACAACCAAGAAGCGAGTTGTTAAAGTAGAAGCAGTGGGTCATGCTCACATTAATGCGACTTTTAACAACATTATTGTATCTCTCACCAACACAACTGGACAGGTTATTTCCTGGAGTTCTGCAGGCAAGATGGGATTTCGCGGATCTAAGAAAAATACTCCATACGCTGGTCAAATGGCCGCGGGTGACTGTTCAAAAGTTGCCTTCGATTTAGGACTTCGCAAAGTTAAAGTGTTTGTTAAAGGTCCGGGCGGAGGACGTGAGTCTGCAATCCGAACAATTCACAACAGCGGTATCGAAGTAAGCGAAATTGTTGATGTTACTCCAGTACCTCACAATGGATGTCGTCCTCCAAAACGTCGTCGCGTTTAATTTTTCATTTTAACAATTCAGTTTATGGCAAGATATATTGGACCAAAATCGAAGATAGCCCGTAAGTTCCGCGAACCCATTTTTGGGCCGGATAAAGTGCTAACAAAGAAAAATTACCCTCCAGGGCAACACGGTAATTCAAAGAAACGTCAAAAAGTTTCTGAATACGGTGTTCAGCTTCAGGAGAAACAAAAAGCAAAATACACTTACGGAATTCTTGAAAAACAATTTGCATTGATTTTTGATCGTGCAAGTCGTGCTCAAGGTGTAACAGGTGAAATGCTTTTGAAATTAATTGAAGCTCGTTTAGATAATGTAGTTTATCGTATGGGCTTATCTGCAACTCGTTCTGGAGCGCGGCAATTGGTTTCACATCGTCATATAACTGTCAATGGTTCTGTGGTTAACATTCCATCATACACTCTTAAAGCTGGTGATGTAATTGCAGTTCGTGAAAAATCACGCTCATTGGAAGTTATTTCAAATTCACTTTCAGGACATACAAATAAATACTCTTGGTTAGAATTTAATGTTTCTTCTTTGAGTGGTACGTTCTTAAATCTTCCTGAACGCGAACTAATTCCTGAAAACATTAAGGAGCAACTTATTGTCGAATTGTATTCTAAATAACATTTAGTACTTTTCTTCTTTTCTTCACATTTCTAAAAAGAATACTATGTCAATATTGGCTTTTCAACGTCCCGATAAAGTAATCATGATTTCTTCAACTGATCAACATGGTCAGTTTGAGTTTCGTCCACTTGAACCAGGATATGGAATTACTGTTGGTAATGCATTACGTAGAATCCTTCTTTCTTCACTTGAGGGTTTTGCTATTACCTCTATTAAAATAGAAAGCGTTGAACATGAATTTTCAACAATCAATGGTGTTGTAGAAGACGTTACTGAAATTATCTTAAATCTAAAACAAGTTCGTTTCAAACGTCAAATTGATATTACTGAGCACGAGAAAGTTGTGATTAACATAAACGGTCAAAGTCAACTTACTGCTGGTGATATTGGTAAATTTACTTCGTCGTTTCAGGTTTTAAATCATGATTTTGTAATCTGTAATATGGACCCTTCTGTAAATTTAAAGATGGAGATTACCATCGATAAAGGAAGAGGTTATGTTCCTGCAGAAGAAAACAAACCTGCTACACCACAAATTGGTTTGATTGCAATCGATTCTATTTATACACCAATTCGGAATGTAAAATATTCCGTAGAGAATTATCGTGTAGAGCAAAAGACGGATTATGAAAAACTCATCATCGATATTACAAGTGATGGTTCTATTCATCCTAAAGATGCTTTAAAAGAAGCCGCTAAAATTTTGATTCAACACTTCATGCTTTTCTCTGATGAGAAGATTACTGAAGACGTTGAAGAGAAAGTAACTACTGAGGAATTCGATGAAGATATTCTTCACATGCGTCAACTTTTAAAAACACGTTTAGTAGATATGGACTTAAGTGTTCGTGCATTAAATTGTTTAAAAGCAGCAGACGTAGATACTATTGCAGATCTTGTTTCATTCAACAAACACGATTTATTGAAATTCAGAAATTTCGGTAAAAAATCATTGACAGAACTTGAAGAACTTGTTCACAGCAAGCAATTGAATTTTGGAATGAATCTTTCAAAGTACAAACTCGATAAAGACTAAGAATCAGCCTATTTAGGTTTAAGTATATTTTTTTGCATCATGAGACACGGTAAAAAATTTAATCACCTCGGCCGCACTGCCCCACATCGTAGGGCTATGATGGCTAATATTGCAAGTTCATTGATTCTTCATAAAAGAATTAATACAACACTTGCAAAGGCAAAAGCGCTTCGCGTTTATGTTGAGCCTTTAATAACAAAATGTAAGGAAGACACTACACATAGTCGTCGTACAGTATTTTCTTACCTTAAAGATAAGCACGCTGTTGCAGAGTTATTCCGCGATGTTTCTTTGAAAATTGCTGATCGTCCAGGTGGTTACACACGTATTATCAGACTCGGTAATCGTTTAGGAGATAATGCTGAAATGGCTATGATTGAATTAGTCGATTATAACGAAAATCTTCAAAAATCTGCTAAAGTAGCGGTAGAGAAGAAGACACGTAGAAGCGGTGGTGCCAAGAAAAAAACGGAATCTACTGAAACACCTGAAGTCAATCATGAAAATGACTCAGCTATTGATTCTACAGATACAGAGGAAACTACAGCATAGTAAATGTTTTAATTTTGTTAACATTTTAAAGGATAAAGCCCAAAGGTTTTATCCTTTTTTTTTGAAATTGCATCACTCTAAACATGAAAGAAATCGAAAACGCTTCTGCTGTCATTTTACTAGAAGATGGCACACATTTCTATGGTAAATCATTTGGTGAGCCTCAGACAATTGTAGGTGAAATTTGCTTTAACACCGGAATGACGGGATACCAAGAAATTTTTACCGATCCCTCCTACTTCGGACAAATTGTAATAACAACTCATGTTCACATTGGAAACTACGGTGTAAATACTTCAGATGTAGAATCGGATTCAATTAAAATTTCAGGTCTAGTTTGCAAAGATTTCTCTCTACAATACTCAAGAATCCAGTCTTCAGGATCGCTTTACGATTATTTTAAATTGAATAAAATCCCTGTCATTGATGTCATTGATACGCGTTCTTTAGTTCGTTATATTCGAAATAAAGGCGCTATGAATGCTATTGTTTCAAACGAGACGAATGATCTTGATTTGCTACGAAAAAAACTTCTAGAAGCACCTTCAATGGAAGGTTTAGAATTAGCCTCGAAAGTTTCATGCGAAAAATCCTATGAAATTGGAGATCCTAATTCAAAATATCGCATTGCACTTCTAGATTTAGGTGTTAAGCAAAATATTATTCGCTGCTTAGAGGAAAGAAACTGTTTTATCAAAGTTTTTCCTGCAAAAAGCAGTTTTGAAGAAATGATGACCTTTTCCCCAGATGGATTTATGATATCCAATGGACCTGGCGATCCCGCTGCTATGGACTATGCCGTTGATACAGTAAAGCATATTCTTGAAAGTAAAATACCTTTATTTGGAATATGCCTTGGTCATCAAATTTTTGCAAGAGCAATGGGTGTTTCAACCTATAAGATGTTTAACGGGCATCGCGGAATAAACCATCCAGTTAAAAATATTATTACAGGATTGTGTGAAGTGACTTCTCAAAATCATGGTTTTGCTATTTCTGCTGAAGAAGTTAAAAATCATAATGAGCTGGAAATAACACATATTCACCTTAACGACAAAACCATTGCAGGAATTCGTCATAAAAATGGCAAAGCATTTACGGTTCAATATCATCCAGAATCAGCACCAGGACCAAATGATTCAAGGTATTTATTTGACAACTTTATTGAAATGATTGATATACATTCTAGCATTTCTATTTTATAATTAAATTTTTTTCTATGAGCTCTATTGCCCACATTCATGCAAGACAAATTTTAGATTCACGAGGAAATCCTACAATAGAAGTTGATGTAATTACTGAAAGTGGTTCAATTGGACGTGCTGCAGTTCCTTCAGGTGCTTCGACAGGTTCACATGAAGCTGTTGAACTAAGAGACAACGATGCAAAACGCTACCTAGGAAAAGGAGTTGAAAATGCCGTTAATAATGTTAACTCCACAATTGCAGAAGAGTTAATTGGAATGGAAGTGAGCGATCAACGTACGCTCGATATGACCATGATAGATTTAGATGGTTCTGAAAACAAAGCTAATCTTGGCGCGAATGCTATTTTGGGTGTTTCTCTTGCGGCGGCAAAAGCTGCAGCAGCCGAATCCGGACAACCATTGTATCGTTATGTGGGGGGTGTAAATGCAGCTTTACTTCCTGTTCCCATGATGAACATTTTAAATGGTGGATCTCATGCAGATAATAGCATTGATTTTCAGGAGTTTATGATAATGCCTGTGAATGCTCGCTCATTTGGTGAAGCACTTCGCATGGGCACAGAAGTATTTCATCATTTAAAGAATGTTCTAAAGAAAAAAGGAATGTCTACAAATGTTGGAGATGAAGGTGGATTTGCACCAAACATGAAATCGAATGAAGAGGCAATTGTCACTGTTCTGGAGGCCATTGAAAAAGCTGGATATCGACCAGGTGAAGATATTTACATTGCAATGGATGCCGCCGCTTCTGAATTTTACAATGCTGAAGAAGGAATGTACCATTTCAAGAAATCAACAGGCGATAAATTAACCTCTTCTCAGATGGTTGATTATTGGGCCGATTGGGCAAAAAGATACCCGATTTTATCCATAGAAGATGGCTTAGGTGA
>CAXNGM010000057.1:0-9245 GCA_964201695.1 Bacteroidia bacterium
AAACAGAGGTTTTTTTAGCCTTATCAAAATCATAAGACGTTTTTGTTATTGTTGTTTTTGTTATTGGATTGTACATCCAATCGGTCAATTTATTTGTTGGTTCACTTAAACGATACTGGATGTTTTTATTTAATAAAGCATTCAACCTATTCACGTATATTCCTTTGGAATCGATGTAGTATTTATTTTTAAGAAAATAATTTGCCCAAGTAGAATTTATAGTTGTTCTAAACTCAATTGCATGACCTTTTATTTGGTAAAATCCAGAATCATGACAGACCGTTTTACCTAAATAACGCGTAAAGTTGTATCTCGAATTGTCGAGTAATTGTAGAATGAAAATGTCTTTTTTACCATTTTCAAATTCGTAAGTCTGTTTTATGGAAACAGGTTTATTTGCATAGATTAAATTGCAAATAAGGAGCGAGGTAATCAAAATCAGGATTTTCATAAGCTGAAGGATTTTGAGAAAAATACGCGTGATGTATAATTCTACAAACCCTCAAACTTTTGAATTATTGCATTCATTATTCAATTCAATAAATAAATTTAATTGGCTTTAAAAATCAATGCACTGAAATGGCAAAATGAATTTTATGGATGTGAAATCAATTTCCGAATGAGTAATCCAAGTCCGAATAATATTCCAATCATCATGGAAATTGCACCGGCGATGGAGGCGTTCCACCAAACCGCTAAATAATAACCGCCAATACAAGAAAGAATTCCAATGACACTTGCCAAAACGAGCAAAAATGGAAGCCGTTTAGCAAATAGCGCAGCGGTAGCCGGTGGACCAATAAGTAAAGCTATTACCAGAACAGCCCCAACCGATTCGAATGAAACAACCGTTACCATCGACACCATTCCCATTAACACGTAATGCCAAAAAGCCACCGAAATGCCTAAGGCGGTTGCATATCCCGCATCGAAAGTTGTTATATACAATGCACGATAACTGATTAATAGAACAAGAATGAGAGCTAGAAATAAACTCCCAGCAATCCACACTTGTCTAGGTCCCAATGAAAATCCTGCATCGTTCATGATTAAATCGAATGGGACGTAGGCAATTTCACCATACAAAACGCATTCTTGATCTAAATCGGTTTGAGCTGCGTACGCCGAAACCAGAATGACACCAACTGCAAATAAAAATGTGTACACCAATCCAATGGCAGCGTCGTTTTGAATACGCATGCGTTTTTGTATCCACTCAATTAAAAAAGTGACTAGCAAACCCGTTGCAGCGGCACCGGGAAGCATAATGAAACTTTCGCGTGAACCGGATAATAAATACGCCACAACCAATCCGGGTAAAACAGCATGTGAAATAGCATCCCCGAACATGGCCATGCGTCTTAACACCAAAAATGTTCCGGGAATAACGCAGCATAAAGAAATTAAGCTGGCTGTTAATACTATCCAAAAATCATTTATTGTCATTATTTTGGAGGTATTATGGTGTTATGAGGATCTACTTTAGGATTCCCCAAAATTTCATCCAATTGCGCTTCTATTTCGGGTGTAATAACATGTTCCATTGCTTCTGCATCGTCGTGCACGTGATCGGAATCGAGATTCAGGTATTGCTGTAAATACAATTCCCATAAGCGATGTAAACGAACTATTCGTCTTGCTTCAATTTCGCCTAAATCGGTCAGTTTCCAGGTTGATAAATGAAACTGAATAAATGCTTTTTTCTGCAGTAATCGAAGTCCTAACTTTAGTTGGCTTTTTGAAAATGCACGGTAATTAACTAAATCTTCTTCCAAAATTGGCTTGCTCGACTCCCCTGTTTTTTCGGCAATCTGGTAGAATAATTTGAGGATATTTTCTTCCAATGTTTTGTTCGTGTTTTTTCTACGTTCAAACCATTGAGCTAGAATGCCGCGATTTGGAGCAAACACCATCGATACAGCAGCAATAAAAGTTGCCGCAACCACAATCCATGGTCCTGTTGGCATGGCTGGAGCTGAATAGGAAACAAACGCTCCCAAATAACCCGATAACATTCCAAATAACATGGCAAGAAAAAGCATGAAACGAATTGAATGTGTCCACATGCGAGCCGCTAATGCTGGTGTAATGAGCAATGCCGACATCAACACTACACCTACTGCTTGAATACCTACAGAAACAGCCCAAACAGTTAGAAAAGATAATGCAAATCGTAACCAACGCACAGGAAAACCAATCGAAACAGCAAATTCTTCATCAAATGAAATCGCCGTAAAACCTCGCAAAAAAATGAAGATAATACTAAGTATTCCTGCGGATGAAAATGCGAATAAGCGAATATCTTCTAATGTGATGGAAGCGGCTTTACCAAATAGGAATTTATCGAGTCCCGCTTGAGAGGCATTTCCACTGTGTTGTATCGAAGTAAGGAGCACGATTCCAATTCCAAAAAAAACAGAAAGCATCAATGCAATGGCTGTGTCTGGACGGGTTTGTCGGCTCCGTGTTAAGCCCTCCATGATGAGCAAACTCATCATTCCACTGATGATTGCTCCAATTAAAAAATACAACGGATTTTTTTCACCGGTGAGAATAAATGCCAAGCAAACACCCGGAAGTACACTGTGCGAAACAGCATCGCCAATGAGTGCGCGCTTGCGTAAAAAAGTAAAACACCCCACAATGGCCGACATCCCACAAAGAATAATCGATCCTGCAACAACCAACAGGACGTTTGGCTCGCGAAGAAGTATAAAATCGATTAGATTTTGGGATGTCATTTTTCGCGAACTGGAAAGTTACGTTCCCGAAGTTGATCACCTACTTGAGAAAGCACGGTTAGTTTACCGCTATATGTTACTTTCAGAAGCTCGTCGGTAAAAACATCTTCTACGGGTCCGCATGCAATGAGTGATGCATTTAACAAAACCAACCAATCGAAATATTCGCGCGCAGTATGTAAATCGTGATGCACAACAACGATGGTCTTCCCCTCCGATTTCATCTTTCGAAGCAGTTCCACAATCGATTGTTCGGTGGCAGCATCCACTCCAACAAAGGGCTCATCGAGTAAATACAAATCAGCTTGTTGAGCCAAAGCTCTTGCTAAAAATACTCGCTGCTGTTGTCCTCCAGATAGCTGTGAAATTTGTCGGCTTGCATAGTCTTGCATATTCACTTGTTCGAGTGCTTCTTGCGCAATGGCTTTATCTTCTGGAGAAATACGTTGAAACATTCCGCGTTTTTGAAAACGGCCCATCAACACCACATCCATTACGGTAGCAGGAAAATCCCAATCCACTGTTTGTCTTTGGGGAATGTAAGACACACGTTGACGAACATCGCCCAAGTCTTTGTCGAATACTTTCGAATAGCCCGAATTAAGTGGAACAAGTCCTAAAATTGCTTTTAACAAGGTTGATTTACCAGCACCATTGGGTCCCATAATGCCAATGATTTGTCCTTGAGGAAGGGTAAAATCGATTGACCACAATACCGGTTTGCGGTGATAAATGACCGTGAGGTTATGTGCTTCGAGCGATGGATTCTGTATTTCCGGCATATTAGCGTAAAGCTTTAGCAATTGTATTTGCGTTATAGCGCAGCATTCCTTTATATGTGCCTTCAGGAGTTCCGGCTTTTCCCATTGAATCGGAAAACAAAGTTCCTCCAATTATAACCCGATGACCTTTTGAGGCACAGCCTTCGATTACCGCTTGCAATGATTTTTGGGAGACTGAACTTTCAACAAAAACGGCTTTTATTTTTCTACTAACGAGTAAGTTTACCATGTTGCTTACATCCTGAAGTCCATATTCAGAAACTGTTGAAATGCCCTGTAAACCGCGAACTTCCATGTTATTTGCTAATCCAAAATAACGAAAGGCATCGTGCGAAGTAATTAATATACGCTGATTTGCAGGGATGGATTGAATGCTTGTGAACACTTCTTCTTTCACCTTTTCGAGTGTATCGCGGTATGCACGGTAATTTTTTCCAATACGAGAAGAATCGTTTGGAAACAAATGCTTCAATGTATCTGAAACACCATGAACTCCATACAACCAAACACCAGGATCCATCCAAAGATGGGGATCGATAGTTTGTGTTCCATCTCCAGCACGTTGCAATTGGTTTTCCCAAACATAATCGCCCACTGCTAAAACCGGTTTGTTTCGTGCAATTTTATGGAGTACCTCAATCATTTTCCCTTCTAAATGCTGGCCACTGTATAAAATGATATCAGCTTCCGAAAGCAAATTCATGTCACCCTGCGAAGCTTTGTACAAATGAGGATCTACGCCGGGGCCCATTAAAACTTGTATATCAACTAAATCGCCTAATACATTTCTCGCCATATCGGCAACCATGCCTGTAGTTGCAACGAGCTTCTTTTTACGATTATTGGTTTGTTCCGATGGAGAAGAACAGGCATAAAAAAGAGAAATCAAACAATATAGTAACACGCTAAATAAACGCTTCATCAATGTCAGTATTTGAGTGCGAATATACCATTTATATTCATCTAAATATATTTTTAGATTCATCTAAATTTCCGATTGACATTCCAACTTATTGGCAAACAAAAAGTTGAACCCAAGGTGAATATTTCTGTGATAGATTGAAGCAGCCCTATTTAGCAGAAAAAATTTCTGATTCCATTTGAACAGTAGTGAAGCTCGATGAGAGTGATTTAGAAAATTTACGCAGCCATAAATAAATGAGTCATTAATGAGAAAGGTAAATCCGCGCTTATGATTGAAATTTTGATAAAAACGACTTTCGTATTACATCAATTCACAAATTAAATTAAAAACAATTTATCCCGAAACGTTTGATTTCATTGTGGATAAATCAAATATTAACTGAAAGTAAGTTTCGCTTTTGCTAGAATGTCCAAAAATTCTTACGCAGGTATGTTGTTGAATTGTTTGTGAATTAACGTGTGAGATAAGGTGAATAGATTTGGTCATACTTAATTTAAACAAATAGACCATGAAAAATAAATACATTTTCACACTTGGTATGCTTTCGTCAATCTTCATAGGAAGGTCATTTGCACAAACATCCATAAAATATCAAGCTCTGAATCAAAGTGTTGTTTCGATTCAACAATCGGGCACTAGTTCATTCGGCACTTTTCGTACAATGGAATCGCTTCAATATTCTGAAGGAGTCGATAACAGAGCCATTCAGATTAAAATTGAGCAGCCACTTTGTGATCAACAACTTGGAGTTTTAGCAATGATTAATCCATCAGGAGCCGATTGGAAGTACAAAATCCTTCGTAAAGAAGGTAATTTAATTAGTGAAGGAAAAGTTGGCAATGATCGTCGAATCGGGAGTTTAAAAGCAGGTAGTTATTTGGTTAATTTTACATTACCTGATGGAACTTCGACCGTCGATGAATTCGTGGTACGATCACCCAAAGGAGTACAAGTTGAAATTGCTCTTGCAAAAACTAATCAATACAGTATTGGCAAAGACATCAATATCAAAGCATTAAGCGATTTCGCAACTGAATACTTCTGGAACTTTGGAGATGATTCAAAAACTGAAATTGGTGCTGAAACGGTAACACATACATACGCAAAACCAGGAACCTACCACTTAACAGTTGAAGCTACTAATTTTGATTGTAGCAGCACGTTGGTTAAACAAATCGAGATCACTGGTGCAACGGCTTCGACTCAATCCGAAAACTAAATAAAAATTTTAATTTGAAGCCGGATGTTTCTTTTCGAAGATTGCATCCGGCTTTTTTACATCTTTGGCACATGAAACTACTACAAGATTTATGTGCTATTCGGGCGACCTCTGGCGATGAGGAACCGATGAAAAATTTCGTACTTGATTACATTCAAACCAATCAACATTCCTGGAAACAACAACCTGAAATTCTATCTGGAAAAGGTTTTCAAGATTGCATCATGCTTGTTTTTGGAAAACCGAGAACTGCCATTTTTGCGCACATGGATTCGATTGGTTTCACGGTTCGATACGAAAATCAATTGGTAAAGATTGGTGGACCACGAACTCAAACAGGATACGAATTGGTGGGAAGCGATAGTCAAGGTGAAATTGAATGCACCTTGTTTGTTGATGCATACGATGATTCTTTGTCGTACCGTTTTAATCGTACCATTGAAACAGGAACGCCATTGAGTTTCAAACCCAATTTCCGAGAAACAGAAAAGGAAGTGCAGTGTTGTTATATGGACAATCGACTTGGCGTTTATGCGGCATTAAAAATAGCCGAGACTTTGCAGGATGGTATTATTGTATTTTCTTGTTGGGAAGAACATGGCGGTGGATCGGTTGGTTATTTGGCGGATAAGATGTACCGTGATTATGGCGTTCATCAAGCATTAATTTCTGACATTACCTGGATTACCGAGGGTGTTACTCCGGGCAATGGTGTAGTTATTTCCATTCGGGATTCTGGTATACCACGTCGGTCATTTGTAAATAAAATCAGAAGCATTGCTCAAGAATCTAAAATTCCCTTTCAGTTGGAAGTAGAAGGAAGTGGCGGTAGCGATGGAACCGATTTACAAAAAAGTATGCTACCCATCGATTGGTGTTTTATTGGTGCAGCCGAGCAGCATGTTCATTCACCCAATGAGCTTGTAAACAAGGAGGATATTCGAAGTATGATTGATTTGTATTCGGTACTGATGGAATCGTTGTAATAACATGTAACTTAAACAAAAAAGGTCGGATATACCGACCTTTTTTGTTTTCTAAAATAGTGTTCATCAATGCAACACATTAATTACGCCTTCCACATGTTGATCGTAGTTCTTTTCGTCAATCAAATCAATTTTAAAGAAATAAGCACCAGGTATAACCATGTTGCCTGAATTATCTCTTCCATCCCATCCATTCTCATAATCGTACGAAGCATAAACTTGTTGTCCCCAACGATTAAAAATAGTTACATGATATGATGAAATACCCTCGCCAACTGGTAAGAAGTAATCGTTTATTTCATCACCATTCGGAGAGAAGGTATTTGGAATAAAAATCTTGTATCCTGTAGTTATGGTTATGCTTCTATCGGTTGAATCGGTACAAGCAAATTCATTTGAGACATACTGCATAATGGAATAAATACCTGCAGAATCGGGGAAATAATAGTTTTGATTAAATCCAAACAAAGTATCTCCTGTTGATATCACATACCATGCAGAATCGGCATTTAGCGCATTACTGGTAAATGTAATTTGGGGTTCTAAAACAGTAGCTTCAAACTTATCTACAAGAAAACCAGATATCGGAACTGGAAACACATGAACCAAACTATCCATAAAAAGTGAATCGGAACAGCCTTGAGGGGTTTCTACCAACAAGGAAACATCATATACACCAGCATTTTCATAATTAAATGATGGACTTGTTGAACTCGATGTATTTCCAATTCCAAAATTCCAAGTATAACTCATAAGAGAAGTTGGAACTATTGACATATTGATGTAATTCACTTTTAACGGCATACAACCAGCAGTAATTTCGGCTTCAAAATCGGCGATCGGTTCTTCGTAAACCTGCACATTTGACGTGAATAAATTACTGAAACAACCTGAATCATCTACTTGCAAAGAAACATTTTGAGAACCCGTTGTGCTGAATGAAATGTTAGATGGATTTAGAATAGAACTTGAAGTCACATTCGCATTGGGACCAAAACTCCAAATGAAATTTGCTGTATTTGTAAATTCT
This sequence comes from Bacteroidia bacterium, assembly GCA_964201695.1. GTDB lineage: Bacteria > Bacteroidota > Bacteroidia > M30B66 > M30B66 > CALQRR01. Next base: position 7,684 of record CAXNGM010000057.1, read on the forward strand.
CCAACCGCTTCAAAATCGAATGAATTCCCTTCAAAACATTGCCCTGAAGGAATATTAAACACGACCGTTGGAGGCGCAGTAACCGAAAACAACATGGCAGCCGAATTTGAACATTGACCATCGTTGGCAGTTAACGTAAACTGGTACGTTTGCGTATTGGGTGTATTGTTTTGTAACTGAATGGTAGAGAGCGATTGCGTTGGATCGGAAATTCCAAGAAGTGGAGTCCATTGATATGTCATAGAAGGATCTCCAGCAGTTCCAATCGGTACAATCGCTCCAGAACAAACTTCAATATCATCACCTGCATCCACTAACGGAAGAGCTAACACTTCAATATCCATCAAACTTGTTGATGAAGCACATCCCAGTGAAATAACATTTAATGTAAGTGTTTTGGTTCCTATCGAACTCCAATCAACTACAATTGGTCCAGGACCAACGGTTACATTGGAGCTTCCACCTCCAATATCCCAAGTGTACAAGGCATTCGCGGGAGCGGTTCCATTATAAAGCAGTGTTCCTGTTCCATTTAAACAAACTGGATTGCTCGCCGTAAAACTGGATGTAGGGATTGGATTTACAATGACCTGCACTTGAGTTGGAGTTGAAACGCAGCCGTTTTCAGTTACCGTAAGATTTAAATTATAGGTACCACTCGTCAACCAAGAAGTAGAATGTGGTCCTTGCGTATTTGCTGTTGCGGGAGTACCAGCTAAGAAAGTCCAATTGTAAATTGCAGAAGCAGCAGCCGATCCAGAATAATTAATTGTACTCTGAGAACCTTCACATACAGGACTTAATGCCGTAAATGTTGACGTAGGAATTGGATAAACTTCAACAGTATATGAAAGTACTTGCGAAGCACATCCAAATTCAGTGACAATAAGAGAGATTGTTTTAATTCCTGGAGTAGTCCAGTTTACGTTGTATGAGTCGTTATTATTGGGCCCGAGTTGCGTTGCATTTCCACCATCGAAGCTCCATAAGTAACTTGCTGTTGCGGATCCCGTTCCTGTGTAATCAACTAAAACATCCACATCAGGACAAACGCTCGCAGGCACTGTAAATGTTGCAGTTGGCGTTGGATTTATTGTCAATGCTTGAGTGGATGATAAAGAAACACAGCCCTGTTCGGTAACGATTAAACTTACGTTTGGAGTTCCGCTCGCAGGATATGAAACTTGTTGTGTATTAGAAGCAGAACCACCAGGATTAAGTGTTCCTGTTCCAACCGACCAGTTGAACGTTGCCGTTGAGGCCGCAGATCCGTTATACGTTAACGTTGAGGAAGCACCTACACACACACTCGCTGGACTAACTGTAAAGCTTGATGTTGGTGGATTGTAAACTTCAATTGTGTGACTAGCTGTATTGGATACACAGCCGTTTTGAGTAACGGTAAGTGTAACAGTTTTGGTTCCGGGTATAGCCCAATTCATGGAATACGCTCCAGGCCCAGTTCCACTTATTACGGTTCCTCCATCCCAAGTCCAGGAATAAGTTAAACCTGGAGTATTTACACCAATATAAGCAAATGCAGGGTTCGCAGTTGCACTCGT
>CAXNGM010000058.1:0-9242 GCA_964201695.1 Bacteroidia bacterium
TTTTGAACGAATGTCATGTGTTTGAATCCAATGAAACTTGCACCATTTAACCTCACGGTTGATGGAAAATCCACAGCACCAGAAGAAATTAACTCAACCAAGGAACTATCGCCACTTTCTCCTTCAAATCGAATCCATGCATTTTGCGATGAACCTTTGATAGGATTCATGAAGATGCGTTCTAAATAATCTCCATCGCGAATTTTCAAGGTTACGTTTCCACAAATCCCACCATTTGTGAGGTTGAGCAGCGCTGATGAAAAAGAACTGAACGTTGGATTTACTCCTCCGATAGTAAATGTCCCATTCAGTCCAGTGAACAAGTCGTTATAAATCGAATAATCATCTGCTGCGTATAGATCGGTTCCGCCGTTAGGAGAATTCAATTCCACTTCCATGTAATTGCTCTGATAATCGAGCAGCGGAAAATTGCCAAGGTTAACTGTAACTTGTTGACCTGAAAGCAAATTGCCTGTCCAATTGTAAGTCGAGAAAACACCATTCACGCCCGATTGAATTTCGACCGATGTAAGAGGCACCAAACCCGAATTCACCAATTTGAAAGAAAGTGGCAGTTGATCACAATACACCGAATCGGCGGATGGATTGATCAAGGAAGCAATTCCTGCGGAAAGATTAACGGGTGAAAACTCATCGGCACCAATATCTGGTGTTGTTGCACTCCGCGGTTGACCATCGATATCGGTGGTGATGGAAACTGGAGTTCCGATATTATTGAGATTTGCAGGAAGCAGATGAAGATCTGTTTGGGAAACATAACCTGGATTGAAACTCACCGAATTGAGAGGAAGATTAAGCGCCGGCAAGCCATTATACAGGTTGTTGTGGCTGTATTGTTCAAGGACAGATTCTCCTGATAGGTTGTTGAAAATGATTCCATTGGGGGAAACGGAAAAACTGTTGTTCTGAATTCTGAGGCCAGTGCCGCCGTTGGAAATCTGGGCACCAACAATCTGAGTTGCATTGGGCGCCTGAACATTGAAACTGTTGTAATAAATATCTGCGAAGCGCGTGTCTTGAAGGAAGATTCCACCAGAACCAGCAACGTCTCCAAGCGAACTCACAAAGTTGTTGTGGATTTGCATCCGAGCAGCGTTGGTCGAATAACATGTGCTGAATTGTAATCCGAAACCACCATTAATTGAAATGCGGTTAAAAGTTACTACTGCATTGCTGCAATATGCAATTTGTACAGCTGAAAAACCTTGAGCTCCGCAACTATCAATTGAGTTTTTGGTGAATGTTAAATTGTTACTATACAGAGTTCTGAACGCCATGTTGGCTGAAAGAAGGAATCTGTTTTGTTGGATTAATCCATTGTTTAGTAATGTTGTGCTTCCTCCGTACAATGCAAGGCCACGGTAGCCGCCACGTAGTGTAGAGTTTTTAACTTGGTAGTCCGACATAGTACCTCCAAACTGCACCAAATCTTGATTTGATGAAGTTGCGCCCGATAAAATTCCGGTAATTCTGCAATTTTCAACCCTGAAACCGTTGCTATTGTATGCATAAACAACCGTTCCATAAGTCCCTGAAGATGGCCCAAACAAGGTAAGTCGTTTAATTACCACATTTAGGGTGTTTGATGTTTTGAAGATGTAATTGCTTGTATTGAGGGATGTTGGCAATCCGATTATAACAGAGGAAGAATCTCCATTTTCCGCTTGAAAAGTAATCGTTCTTGAAGCATTGTTGCCTGTTATGGCATTGAATGTAACTCGTTCGCTGTAGGTTCCGGGGCGGATGTTGAACGTTACGTTGCCAGATATTCCTTGAGCAGTTAAAGCATTAGCGGCATCTGTAATTGTGGCGTAATTGGGAGCGGTGCCTCCAATGGTATAAGTTCCGTTTAATTGAGCATGGTTGATTGTCGTCATCAAAACCAGACACAATAAGGTTAAGAAAAATTTCATAGTGCAAAAATAGATGAAAGCAAGTTGGCTTATACATCTATCAAACTTGATTCAAATTCACACTAGACAGAACTTGCATTTTCAACTGATAAAATCAAAAGGTTGAAAATTAACTAGGTTGAAATTCTTTCTGAAAATCCGAATTTAAACGCATGTAAACACGTTCGTTTCGTCCACGAACCTGACCTATAAAATTTATATATCCTTCCAAGCGATACATAAATTTCTTTATCAATTTTCCTTCATTATCGAGCTCTTTATTAAAGTGCTTTTTTGCAGCATTCTCGATACCCGAAACTTTCATGTCGTAAATCATGGCACGAACTCGTTTTAAAAATGAACGATTCACATTTACCTTTTCATTCACCGTAATACCCGTAACAACCATGCGCTGACCCGAATGACGCATTCGAATTTTCTTATCATTCACCTTAAAATGATTGCGTTGAATAATTGAATAAATATCTAAAACTGTATCGTTATGAATGGGGTGGTCAGATGAGAAACTCAAATCATCTGCATATCGAGAATATACCAAGTCGTTGGCTTTCGCGAAATTTTCCAATTCAGCATCCATGTTAATGCAAATCAAATTGGAAATTACCGGCGATGTTGGAGAACCTGTTGGCAACTGACCTAGATACGTAGCAAGCAAAGTCAAGGCATTGCAAATCGATTCATCAAAACAAAATAGGTCCGACATAAAAACCGATTTAACTCTTGCAGCCGAAATGGAGGGAAAGAAATTGAGCAAATCAATATTAAGCAAATAGCGTTTTCCAGAATGAAGACGTGCATTTTCAACAATATTGCATACTCCTTTTAAATAATGAGGATGAATTACAAATCCAAAAACATTGCTTGGTTTGATGCATAAATAATATCCTTGCAGAAAATAATTCAAACTTTTCTGGACTTTCTTTAAATCTTCAAAAGGTGCGGAAATGTTCCGCTTTCCTCCTCTCTTTTTAGGGATGATGAAATGTGTATAGTCGGGATTATTGATGTGATATTCGACTGACTCAAAATTCGATTTCAATAATCGACATAAATCTGAAGGTCTTCTCATCGCTAGGAAACACAATGCATTTTTTTCGTGTAATGGAAGATTACGAATAGCAGTAATATTATTGCTTTTCGCATTATTTAAGGACTTAATAAGTTGTTCCCGATAGTCGGAAGAGAATTCAAGTAGATCTATTAAGTTCATAATTGTAAAAAAGGGTCGTTGCTAATTATCTATGTTACATTCGTTATTTATGAGAAGCGGAGCGCAGCGAGCATCGCAATAAAGAACGCGAATCAGCTCTCTCCACCTGAACATGGATTGCGGAACACAATCTCAAGGTTTATAAAATAACCTCATAATCTTAAGCAACGCCCTTTTCGGTTTTAAAAATGAAAATCATCCAATTCTGATAATCGGTTTGAAGAAAAAGAAAAATCATTTGGTAATGGAGCAGATTCGTGATAGTGTGAAATTGACGAATCTCTCTTCAACGGAATCATTCCCAATTTACCCGTACTATTTTTGGCAATATGCAATTCGGCTGTATTTTCTGTACTATGACCATATTCATCTTCATTGATACAGTAATAGGAGGCACTATACAAAAACAACACTTTATCGGCCTCTTGCTCTATTGCGCCACTTTCCCGCAAATCGGATAACATAGGTACTTTTGCCCCTCCCCTGTATTCTACACTTCTACTCAATTGACTACTTGCTACAAGGCAAACATCAAATTCAGTAGCAATTTTTCGAAGTTCTTGACAGATATAATTAATGTCCAGTTCGCGCGCATAGCGATTGTGAGATTTACATAGATAATGAAGATTATCTAGAATGATTAATTTCACTCCATGTTCTTGGACGGCCTCTTCACATTTTAATCGAAGTGCTTCAATTGTTAATGCTTTTCCCTCATTGATAAAAAGTTGATGCTTATTAAATTCTGCTGTGCAGTTTGAAAGTTTCTCTTTGTCATCATCACTGAGCTCGTGACGATCTATCACGATAATAGGAATCCCCGACAGCGCTGAAATAAATCGCTTACATAGAACCTTTAATGAGACATCACAAGAAAAAAATGCTACGGGTTGATTAAGCGAAACTTGAAGTGCGATATTTACTAGAAATTGTGTTTTCCCAACTCCCGGCCTTGCTCCAATTACAACGAACTCGCCCGCCGCTAAACCTCCATATTTTTCATCGAAACTTGGCAATCCAGATTGCAGTTTAAATGATTTTAAACTGGGTTGAAGAAAATTCGACATAGAACTCTCCATCAATTCGGAAAGGTGCATTGTTTCATTTGAAATTTTGGAATTCTCATCTATGCTTTTTAACAGCAATCGCATCTTTAACAAGAATTCACTTTCATTTAAATGTTCTGTATTTGCTGCTTCTATTAGATTTTCAATTGAGGAAATAATTGTGGATTTCATTCTAGCAATTTAGAAAATTGAAACTACTTAAGGAAGGAAAAAAAAATTATTTAAGAATATGTTATGCACACATCCAGACTTTTGGGATAGAATAGAAGAATGTTTAAAGCAGCACAAATGTAAAAATTCGGTTATCGTTTGTTTTTATGGTTTGTATAAACTGTATTCTTAACTAGTGTCAAGTATCTATTTAATATTGACTGTTAAAGCTACCTTTTCTAAAAATTTAAAAGCACTAGACAAATCGTTTTTAGATGCTGAAGTTTTGATTTCATAAAGTTCGTTTGAATAATCGTCTTTCATAAAATAATAAATTATCGTATATATCTTATCAAAATGCATTGATATTTTATATCGAATTGTTATTCCTTGCGCTTCATATGTTTTATAATCAATTAGTTGAAAATTATCTTTTAAGCTATCTGAATTAAGGTTCGTGGTTGTTTCTAATGATTGAGTAAATGCTTCTTCAATAGACATTTTATCTCTCGCAATATATTTGCTAACAGTAAATAAATATTTGGATTTGTTAGTATCACAAAGAGCTAAATATACAATGTTATTATTTTGCTGAAGTATTAAATTTTTAAATTCTCCATCTAACTCTTTACTTTCATCAGGCAATTCAAATTCAAAATGATTGTTGTCAATTATTATTGAATTTTTGCTTTCTATAATATTGTTTTTACAAGAAACTATAATGAATAAGGAAAACATTAAAAAAGTTAAATTTCTCATTTCGGTTTAATTAATATTTGTTAGATTGAAATCATAAAATATCATTAAAATAGGCATAAAACGATAAACACAGACCCGAATATCGAAATTGGGTAATTGAATGAAACTAAAATACAATTATACAATATGTTAGGTATTGATAGGTTGATGATACTTTATTTTTTAGTGATATATTGAGATTTTAGTTGGGGAAAAAATCAATTATACGAAGAATCAACTCATAAAAATTGATTTGTTGAGAAACGAAGTACCAAATCCCCGTTGAAAAAAATCGATGAAGTAAAACGTTGTTTTGACTTTAAAGTGATAATTTAATAAAATATCACATTAAATTAAAAGTTATTTTATTAAAATATACTTCTCATCATAAACAAATCTAACGATTTCATTTAGAAATTGTCTTAAGTTAATTAACATCAACTTTATATTACATTATTTATGAACAACAGATATTATAGGACCGAAACTACTATTTTCGAAATCTGAAATTTTATCTGTTTTTACATACATTCTAGAAATTGCCCCATCAAGAAAAAGAGCATCATTACAACCCAAAACATATTTAAATACTTCAGTAAAGTCGATAAAATTTGTTTCGTTTGAAGTAATTATAAATACTGCTTTTGATCGAAGCTCAATCTCTTTATATGTACCTACACCACTTCTGATTTTTGCATTTGATGAAGCATAGTTAAAGTTTGGATGTAATTTACCGTTGTTTAACAAAAGTGGTCCAGATTGAGTTGCACAAAGAACATTGCTCGTGTCAACACTTTGCCAATTTTCTGTTTTTGTTATGTGTGGCACTCCTTTTTTATCGCAATAGAAAATGCCATTGGGCTTCATGTAAAAATTCAAATCAGGATTGTCCAGACCATTATCAACATCAAAAAAAGTATCTCTGCTGGAACAAATATATAATCCTTCGGGATCATTATTGCTTCTGTACATTCCTGCATTAGTTAGCATTTCAATTTTACCAGGTTGCTTTTTATCAAAATATCTTTTGAAATTACTTAAATTTTTAAAATGTAAAGAATCTTTGAAATCATATAAATGCAAATCAATAATGTGAAGGTTAGTATCTGCAATAAATACCTTGTACTTTACACCCCTGATTTTTATATTAACTGTTCCCGATGAATTGTCATTAAGAATATTTCTGGAAATAATTTTGCCATGAACTTCTTTCAATATATTCAAATCTTCCAGTTTTTTACTTAATATTTTTAATGAGTCGTCAGCAAATTTCAGTTTATTTCTAATAGTATTTATTGCTTTTGTATTTTTTATTATTTCTTTATTATTTATAATTTCTGAATAGAGAGTAGAATCATTGATATTATCTATGTTTAATACTATGCTTGAAATACTTTGAGTAATTTTAGCTTCCAGAATTGAATCATTTTTAGCATAATTATCTTTTTCCTGCTTGATTGATTTATGAATTAAAAATATATCATCATACAATCGACAAGTTTTCTCATAATTTAAAATAGATGAATCAAGTGATGAATATACTTTAGTAATTTTATTTGATTTTGATTGATTGTTTTGGCAATAAATGCTTTTTAAATTAAAAAAGAATAAGAGAAATAAAATATATATTATTCGAGATATATAGTTATTATGTGCTTTAATCATGAATGGAAAATTAAATTGTTATTTAATAATAATATTACTTGGAAAGAGCAATAACTTCATAGAAATATTGATTATCATTTGCCGAAAATAAACTTATTGATCCGGGATTTTTATTAATTATATTAGCACAACTTTCACAATAACCCATTGAAGTGGGCCCATAATAAAGTCCCATTTTCAAAAAAGTTGAGTTGGGGTCTGGAGTTAACGTACAACTAAACGAAAGATTATTAATATTTAAAAAAGAATTAGTAATAGAATATCCTCCATTGCTCATAATATTCTTACTGTTGAATTCTATTTTTTGCCTCAAATTATCAAGGCTTTTTCCACTAACCGAAAATACTTGTTTTATATATGGATTTCTATCAACAACATTTATTTTACCTTCACTAATTTTATTTTTAGAAGGTACCTGATTAGGACATAGTATGTTCGATAGTTGATTCTTTTCGATTTTTGCAAAAAGAAATGTTTCTTTTTGTCCCGTATTATTATTAATTCTATCACCTACAATTGATCCATTCTCTTCAATTTTACCTTTTATTTCAATTTTAGTGTTTAATGAAGTATTGTTTTCTTTGATTAAAAATGTTCCATCTGATTCTAATTCCCCAAATAGAAGAGTTTTATTTAAAGAATCACAATAATTGTAATAGAACCCAACTATGTTTTCATTGTTTGAACTCAAGTTCATAATTATATTTCCTTTTTCGGCTATTTGACCTTTATATAAAGAATCAATTTTCAATTCATTTTTGCAACTTCCCAATAGTAAAATTGAAACTAAAAGAACTGATGTAATTAAACCTTTCAAAAATTTGATTTGTGTTTGATGTAAATTCATATACAATTTTATTTATTATATTCTAAATCAAAGATATAAATTACTTTTAATACAAACGAAATTATCCTTTATTTTATTAAGTAGAATGATAACACCCTTGATATTCTGCCATTTAAAATTATAATTCTACTAGCCTTTGAGCTCCTCTCTTTTCATGGGACATCATAGAATTAGCGTTTTCAATTGTATTTGAATGTTAAAGTGGTCGAGAAAAACTGGCCAAGTTGAACATAAGCGACAAACTCATAAATTTCCCTTATTAAACGCGAACAAAGAAAATTCACCAATGTCTTTAAAACTGAATTGTTTTAGAAGCTGCTCATAGAAAAGAAAACGATTTCAGAGCTTGAAGAGAAATACAAGCTTTATCCCACCCAGATAACGATTTGAAAATCCGAATTATTGGAAAAGGTATTATCTATTTTAGGTTAAGATCAATCTAAGATAATTGATGAAAAATAGAGAAAGTAATGCTTAAAGAAGATTTATTTATTGTTGAAACTAAATTTCGATTTCCTAACAATATCCAATTTATAAAAAGCGCCCTCCCCATTAAAGCATCTTCTCATCAGCAAAACTGTAATACGATGAGTCGGTAACGATAATATGATCAATCAAAGCTATATCCATCCAACTTGCGGCTTCTTTGACAGCAGTTGTTAGTTTAATGTCGGCATTGCTTGGTTTTAAATTACCTGACGGATGGTTATGGCAAAGAATCATGGACGAAGCATAATTCTCAATGGCATACTTCAACATGATACGAATATCAGCAACGGTAGCAGAAATCCCCCCCGATCCAATGCGCGTTGTTCCAATGATTGCATTGTTGCGATTTAAACACATCAACCAAAATTCCTCATGATTCAAATCTCCTATTTGAGGCCCAAAAATTTCATAAATTTCTTGGCTGCTTGAAACTTTTTTCCTTGTTTTGGTCACACTCACCTGCCGTCTACTTCCAAGTTCCATCGCAGCAGTTAGTGTAATTGCTTTCACTGGACCAACACCCGAGATACGTTGCAAATGAGATAGACTCAATTTGCCTAATTCAACGAGGTTGTTATCGGCCAAATCTAAAATTCGTCGCGCTAAATCAACAGCACTCTCTTTTCGAGTTCCCGAACCAAGCAAAATGGCGATCAACTCGGCATCACTTAAACTGTGCTTCCCTTTGATCTGTAATTTTTCGCGCGGTCGGTCATCTTCATTCCACGTATGAATAGGCCGATGCAGATTTTCCTCGTACATCACTAATCCATGATATCCGACAGAGAATTTTGATAGCCCAACTCAAATTCTTCTATCTGGCCCCATGATACTTCATCAACGGTAACTTCAGATGTTGTAACGGAACCAATCAAACTAAATGGAACATCTGTCAAAGCCATAAACTCCACAAACTCTTCTTCCTTTTCAGATGAAACTGAGACAACAACACGACCTTGAGATTCACCAAATAAAAATGCATCGGTACGCACTGAATCATCGCTCGTTAATTTGAATCCCAACTTATTTACAAAACTCGATTCTGCAAGCGTGGTGAATAATCCTCCATCAGAAACATCATGCGCCGATACAAGCAATTTATTTTCAATCAACTTTAAAACCGCATGCTGCATATCCAATTC
>CAXNGM010000059.1:0-9218 GCA_964201695.1 Bacteroidia bacterium
TGATCCATGTGGAAGCATCCTTTAATCTTTAAATTCGGAATAGGCGATGTAATGAGAACTTGAGCTCTTCCGGGTTCTACGTCGATATTTGGCAGTAATTGCTTTGCAAATCCGTTGGTGGCAATGAGTAATTGTTGGCAAGAAATCTCGCCCAAGGATTTTGTGGAAACAGAAACACCTTGCTCATTGTCTTTAAACGAATCGACTTCAACACCGTGTAAAATGGTAATGTCCATATTGCGTGCAAGCTGCAGCAGGGAATTCATCATTTTTCCGGTATTTATTTGCCCTTCGGCGATATTAAATATCAGGTGTTTCACTCCCTTCAAGCCAAAATCGAGAATGCGATCATCGGCAATACTGAACACCGATTTAACATGTGTAATTCTTTCAAGATGAGCGTTAAACCGATCCATGATAGCCAGACTCTGATTGTATAGTTCATCTTGCTCTTCGGAAAACACTTCGAAACTTCCAAATGGTTCGTATTCGAGTTGTTCGTCGCTCAAAGTAATTCGGAGCAATTGTAAACCTTGCCAACGCATTTCTAGAAGTTGAACAACCTCAGCCTCTGAGCATCTTTCCAAATCATCCACAATTTCACTTAAGCTACCAAAGCAAGCAAAACCAGCATTTTTAGTACTGGCGCCAGAAGGAAGAGTTCCCCGTTCGAGAATGAGAATTTTCTTTGATGGATTGGATTTCTTGAGATGAATGGCAGCATTGATTCCCACAATACCAGCTCCAATAATAATAACATCGGGTTGTAGCCAAGTGCTGCTTTCCCAATAGCTTAAGGTTATTTGTTCGTTTTTCATGAATATTCCGAATGACGATACTACACAAAAAAAAATCCTGCCGAAGCAGGATTTCTAAAGAATCAATATTATTTTCTGACAGTTTCTTTGGCCAGTTGCGGATTCTTGGAATAGATAAAATGAAAAATCCCAAAGAATAAAAAGGTGTAAAATAAATTTCCAAGTAAGTTGTAACTGAAAAAAGGAATTCCTAATTCGTAGGTTGCTAATAGACCCGCAAACGTTTTTGGTAAAGTGTTACCTAACCAATCACCGAAGTTGCTTATGATGAAAAAGACAAGTGCACTAGCTAAAGATGCGGTAGCCAAATTGCTCCAACTTTGACGATTGCGCAAAAGTAATCCCAAGGCAGTTATTGCGATAAAGCTTAAGTAGAGAACTAGGGTAGAAGGAGAAGAGAAATAATCTTCCACAGTAATCCATTGGTAATTGATGAGGGTAATGGTTAACACATCGCTAATTAATAGAGCTATTAATGGAATAATAAAGCCCATGAATCGATTTGCTAAAAGTGCTCCACCCATGAGCGCAATGGTTGCCATGGGAGTAAAATTAGGCCAATGCGGGATTAATCGGAATAATGCAGCAACTGCAATTGCTGAAATAACGAGGATGAATTTGGTTTGATTATTTTTCATGTATTTCTCAATTCGAAGTGCAAATGTAACACGCTTTTCTAAAAAATGTTCTTTTTTTTAATTCACATCTTTACGATTATGAACAGGACTAAGTGTATATCCTTGTTTACGTAACAAGAAGATTAGACCACTTTCTCCGGCTAAATGCAAAGCTCCTACCGCAATAAAACACGATTGTTTTTGGATGATTTCTTCAATTCGAGGAATCCATCGGATGTTTCTGTCTTTCAATAATAGATTTGATTCGATGGCCGAAAAACCGCTTGCATTCATCAATGAATCGAGGCAATTTAAATCTTGATTCATATAGCAATTATTCATTCGATCATTCTCTAAACTACTTTCTTGCTTTCCTGTTCTGATAAATTGCATAAGCAGTTGAACTTGTTCGTTCAGCGCAACATGACTGAATAATAAGTCTGCTTGATCCTGAATTGTTTCCAAAGCAAATACTTCTTTTTTATTTTTCCTTGCCTCATTTTGCACATAGATATCCATAGGTTCCCCTTTGAAATTCGTTAAAAAGGGCGTGCTCTTCATTTCTGCAGCCGAAAGCATGAGGTAAATTCCCATGGGTTTCATTTTATTAAAAAGAACCATCGGTACTCCCAATTTATCTTTTACAAATTGGCTCAATGAATCGTATTGAAGAGGATTCATTAAACTGTCAATTGAGCTATTCTCCATAAGCATAAAAGGCATCATTTGACCGGCAACTTCGGGTGTAATTTCGAGTTCTCCCAATACCGAACTTGTTTTTTCAAGGGCTAATTCACAACCTTTTAAGTTGTTCAAAAACTCATTATTCACTAAATGATAGGTTCCTAAAATGTATGATGAATTTTTCAATCCATTTCCCTGAATTTTCCAAAATAAAGCGTTTTCAACTGCTTGGCCGTTTACTGAAAATGGACAGATGCAAATAATAATAAGGTAAATGAACTGCTTGATTGCTTTCATCATGGTGAAGTTTGAGCAAACATAGTTTTTTGTGCACAGAGAAATTGGAATCGCAATGAGATCTTATCAACGAATCTCCTCAGTGAGGTAGGTTAAATCAATTATGAAGAAAATTGGGAATGTTGGTAAATGAAATTCGGGATGTTGAAAATTAAAATTCACTAAAAGTGAAACGAAAACGCTTTCCTGTATTTTTGAAAAAAATTACACATGGAAATTTTAGTTCTTGTTCACAATTTACTTCGTTGGATCCTTTTGCCTTTAATAGCATTCGTTCTATATAGAAGTTATGTAGGTTGGTTAACAAATAAAGCGTTTGAAAAGCTTGATAATGCTTTGGGCGGAGCAATGATAGGTTTGGCTCATTCGCAGTTATTGATTGGTTTGATTCTTTATTTTACAAGTGGAAAAGGGTATCAATTTATAACTACACCCGGATTTATGAAAGATCCAATTACGCGTTTGTATGCATTGGAGCATCCATTAACCATGATTATTGCTATTGTTTTGTTGCAATTGGGACGTTCATTCTCTAAAAAAGCATCCAGCGATACTGCGCGTTTCAAAACCATCGCTATTTACACAACTATCGCGATGTTGTTGATTCTATCTCGTCAAATCAATTGGAATTTTATCTTCTAGTTCCATTTGTACTTTTCGGTTTCTTGGATTCTACAGCGTCTAACCAAACAGAAATGCCTGCTTGAACTAACAACATATCCGTTTTGGATCGTTTCGCTAGTGCGCTGGTGTTGTTAACGTTATCTGAATTATATGATCCGTTAGATGGGCCTTGGTTGGCATTGATTGAAATATCCCAATCGTTTATTTGATTTTTATCATAGTAATTAAGTCTGCCGCCAAAAAGATAACCTGCACTTACGTTTAAAAATGTGGCTTTATTAAGATGTGCGCAAACTCCAACAGAACTACCTGCGCTCCAAGTAAAATTTCCTAACTGAGTTTTTTGAAAAATTCTATCTCTGTCGTCAGTATCAAAAAAATTCTGTCCAGATCGGTCATACAAGGTGGTGTTTGTCCAAAAATAATTGAATCCGCCCAAGAAATCAATATAAGGCTTTACAATAGGATTATTTCCTTGAATACGGAAATTCAAATGTCCGTTAACTATTTGATTACGAATGGCAAACTCTAGTGGAATTTGGAATTGATCAATAATAACACCACCCGCATATATATTAATGGTTTCGGTTTCTTGGACACTCTTACTGCCTGCCCATAGGTAAGAGAAACCAAGTCCATACAAGAAAGGAAGTTTTACATTCGGTTGATGGTTATACTTCATAGAAAATCCAAAGGGAAGGGAGCTCGTTGTTTCGCCGAATTCAGCCATTGGAATTCCCATGGTTAGTGTTAAATCGAGGTAGTTCGCACTTTTGTTTGCGATTGCATTTTTGTTTGTATTTGCCATGTTATTTACTTGTGCATGACACATTACATTAAATGAAACCAGGAAAATTATAAGTGATTTGGACATTAGTATATATAATTAAAAGACGTTGAATTGAAAAGACTTTCAAAATAAATGAAAAATTCATAGTAATCCAACAGTTTATTAAATGAAATGCTCTGTTCATCAATACAATGAATAAAACATTGAAAAATATTTGGTAGATACCGAATTGAGCAGTACTTTCGCACTCCTTTTTAAGATCCATGCGGATGTGGCGTAATTGGTAGCCGCACCAGACTTAGGATCTGGCGCTGAGAGGCGTGGGGGTTCGAGTCCCTTCATCCGCACATTGCTTCTCCTGTTTTGGGAGAAGCATTTTTTATTGTTAAGAATACCTAGAGAATGAACGTTACACAAGAAAATGTTGACGCGCTCAACGCCATAGTCCGGATACAATTTACCTCGGCCGATTATCAACCCCAAATTGAAGCTCAGCTTCGCGACTATTCCAAAAAGGTACAAATGCCCGGCTTCCGTCCAGGTAAAGTGCCTGCAGGCATGGTTAAAAAGATGTATGGAAAATCGATTTTAGTCGATGAATTAAACAAGTTAACTTCCGATACATTATTTAATTACTTGCGCGATAATCAATTGGATGTTTTGGGGAATCCACTTCCTCAAGCTGCAAATGATACAGCAATTGACCTAGATAATCCAGGCGAAATTAACTTGTCGTTTGAATTGGGTTTAGCTCCTAAATTTGAATTAGATATTTCTTCCAATCATCGATTTAATATTTACAAAGTAAAATTAGATGCGTCTTATATCGACGATATCATTGCAGATTATCGCAAACGTTTAGGCGATATGGTGGATTCTGAATCTTCTAAAGACGGCGATCAAATTACCGGTTTGTTCGAAGAGCTTAATGCTGATGGAACTGTTAAGGTGGACGGAATTTCAAAGAACACTACCATTCAATTTGACGATATTAAAGCAGGTAATCAACAGGAATTATTTACCGGATTGAAAGCTGGTTCAGAAATAATTGTTGACTTCCAAACAGCAGTTGCAAATCCAACAGTTACAGGTGCAATACTCGCAATAAGTAAGGAAGAAGCGGAACAGTTAACAAGTCATTTCCGATTTACCGTTGAATCTGTAAAAGAGTCTAGCTTGGCTGAAGTGAACCAAGATTTCTTTGATAAACTTTTGGGTCCAGGTGCGATTAGTTCTGAAGAAGAACTTCGTGCACGCATTCAGGAGGATGGAGAATCTCGTTACCGCAAGGATACCGATAACCGCCTTTTCAACGAAGTTGTAGAACACCTTGTAAATAATACGCGTTTTGATTTACCGAACGAATTTCTTAAACGTTGGTTGGTTTCTCAAAATGAAGGCAAAGTGAATCCGGAAGATATTGAAAGTAACTACGAAAATTACTCTAAAGGAATTCGTTGGCAGTTGATTGAAGGGAAGATTTTAAAAGAATTCAATATTGCTGTTTCGGATGAAGATATTTTAGAATCTTTTACTGGTGATTTTCTTTCTTATATGGGAGCACCCGGAACGCAAGATGAAATGCTTCGCGAACGTGCTCGTGAAATCGCTAAAGGGATGATGAAGAATGAAAAGGAAGTGAATAAAGTGTATGATCGTCTTTACAATGAAGCAATGACTACTGTATTTCTAAGTAACTTCGATATTCATTCTGTAGAGTTGCCATTTGATGCATGGGTAGAGCAACTTAACAAGCCATTAAATTAATTAAACGTTGTTTTTTTGTTTGTGTTTATTGGGCGCTTTAGGAAACTAAAGCGCCTTTTTTTATTTCAATGTTCCCATGAAATAATCATCTACAGCTTTGAAAGTTACTTCGCGTCGAGCCCGATCAAATAATTGTGTATTACTACTTGTATCAGCCATTCGGACGAGGTTCGCGAAGTAAACAACACGGTCGGGCGATTCAGCATAACCAACAAACCAACCAATATCCATCTTTTCTTGGGAGCCCCATCCCGTTTTTCCGCGGTAAACAATAGAATTTGTATCACGGCAAATCATCATTTTTTTGACAATATCCATGGAGCGTTTGCTGCATGGCAATTTTTCATCGTGTAGATTTTTCAAAAAACGAATTTGTTGCTGAGGGGTAATTCTCAATCCACCCGACAACCAAAATTGATCGATACCTCCCGTTATATTGGCATTGCCATAATGCAATGTATCGATCCACTGTTTCATGAGTGTTTCCCCAATTCTTCTGGCTAATTCTTGATAATACCAAACAGTTGAATGTTGAAACGCTTCTTTCAATGATTGATCGTGATTCCAATCTGGATTTTGTCGGGGTACACTATCCCATGCAAGTACAGAATTTTCATCCTGAATAACACCTGTTTCAAGAGCAATAAGTGAATTACATATCTTAAAGGTAGACGCAGGAGTGAACGCCATATTGTAAACGGAAGAATCGGAAACAAGTATACTTTCACGAGCAGGATCTTCAATTGCCAAGAAGCCATTTACCCGATAGGAATCGAAATAATTCCGCATGGAAGAACGAACTAATGGACGCTCAGAATGACTACAAGCTATTAACATACAGCTTACTGCACAGACTAAATAAAACAAAATCTTTTTCAATGGAATAACGTTTTGAATGATGCGAATTTCAGCAAAATCAACTGAACATTTCGTTGGGTGAAAATAAACTATTTAATATTTTATTATTCACCCAAACAAATCAATTCAACATAGAATTCAATGAAGTATCTACAAAACTCATTGCAATACGAGTTCCTTTACCTGGAATTGATATAATTTCACACGTGCCGTTAAGTGACTTTGCTCGAACGTTAAAGGAATTAAGACCATTTCCCTCTATAATAAGCGAGCGATCAAAACCCTTTCCATTGTCTTCAATGATAAGCGTTAATTGAGAATTTAATTCCGTTAAACTTATTTTAACTTCAGTTGCTCCACTGTATTTTGCAATATTGTTAACGGATTCTTTAAAAAACAATAAAAGGTTTTTCAATATATCTATACGAGCATAATGGTTTTGAATTGAAGTCGAAAATTCAAATTGAGTATAAATATCCCGTGCACCAAGGATTTCAAAACTAAAGTTCTTCATTCGCTGAAAGAGTTGTCCATACGTGTCGTTTCCAGAATATATAGCCCAAATTAAATCCGATAAATTTTCAGCAATTTCGTATGACTGTTGTTTTATTCGATGTATTAAATCCAATGATTTATCAGTGTTAATTGCAATGCTCTCAATAGCAATATTTGAATAAATATTAATGCTGCTGATCGAACTTCCAATATCATCGTGAAGTTCGAGTGCTATTCGGTTTCGTTCCTCCTCAATAGCATCCAATCGGGATTTGTTTCGGAGTGCTTCTTGCTCTCGTTGAATGTCTTCTTTTTCTTTTTCAAAATGCAGCATTTGTAATTTCTCTTTTTGCCGCAATGTATTTCTATAAAAAATAATCGCAACAATTACTGAAATTAGAAAAGCAATAAGTGAAATATTTAAATAACGTGTCAAACGGAATTCAGCTTCTTGTTTCGATTTTTCTTGCTGGATTTGAAATAAATGTTGCTCATTTTTGAAATAATTAACTAAGATTTCCATCCTAATTTTTTCTTCTTTCAATCTAATTTTCTCTTCTAGGTTGATAAGCTGTTGCTGCAATGGAGCCGCTTTCTCAAAGTCACCGATTTTTATAAGCGATTGAACAGCTTGTTTCAAAAATTCAATTTGTGAATACGGAGTTGTTGATGGTGAATTTGAAACAAGTTTTCCGGATTCTAACGAAGAGTATATAATTGGTTTATTATTTTGTTGAGTAGCGGCATTGATCTTAGATACCAATAGAAACAAATGACCATCCATTATTTTATTGGGCTCACAAAGTGTAATTCCTGAATCTGCCAACTGTGTTGCTTTTTCAGGATTGTTTTTCTGAAGCATGGCTTCCGACAAAGTCCAATAGGCAAAAACCATCCCGCGTTTATCTTTTAATTTCTTACATATATTCAGTGATTTACGGGCATTATAAATAACAGAATCGGGTTGATTTAACTTAAGAAAAGCTTCACCCATGTTATTATACACATGAAATTGTTTCGAAAGCCATTTCGAATTTTCCAATTCAGGAATGAGGTTTAAAGCAATTCTAAAATGTTTTAATGCGGTGTCGGGTAAGTTTTTATTGCTGTATAATAAGCCCAAAATATTCTCGCAACTTCCAATTAGTTTGTTTTCATGAAGCAACTCTGCTTGTTTGCGCGCTTTTATGATGCTGTTTATTCCTTGATCAAACAATGCCGAATAGTAAAAAATCTCTGCTTCAAATGCATAGAGATAATACTTCTCCAATGAAGTAATACTATCAGCCGATTTATTTAAATGTTTTAGAATAATTTGTTCTGCAACATCGTTCGCAGAAACTTCCATAGAATCGGCCGCCACTTGTAAATCGGCCATTACATTTGGACGAATACTATTGGGATCGAGTGTTTTTGTTTCTTCATTGCAAGAACAATAAAAGCAAACGAACAAAACAAAAAGACTGCGCACTAATTGTTTCATGCATCAAACAATTTTATTATTAATTGCCTTACTAACAGCTTCTCCAAGAGAGTTAACATGCAATTTTCGATAGATTTTTTTTATGTGTGAATTTACGGTATGATAGCTTATTGACAAATGATCGGCAATCATTTTATAGCTATTTCCTTCAACCAAACGGAGTAAAATATCTTTTTCTCGTTCGGACAATCCATAAATCTCGTTGGTTATTGTATCGTTTTTACTTCGGAAATAGCCGAGCACTCGGGTAGCAATACTTGGTGTCATAGGAGATCCACCTTCGATAACTTCCTTTATTGCTTCAATAATTCGTTGTGGTTCTGTCTTCTTGAGAATGTAACCAGAAGCTCCATATCGCAATGCTTCGAAAATCTTTTCGTCATCTTCAAACACAGTTTGCATGATGACTTTAACATGTGGATGCAATTCTGCAATGATTTTAACACCCTGAATGCCATCAACTTCCGGCATTTGAATATCCATTAAAACAACATCAGGATTAAAATCTATCATGTGCTGTGAAACATCGAGACAATTAGGAAAAGCAGCAACTATTTCAAAACCATCAACGGATTCCAATAACAATTTTAAACTATCTCTCCTATTTATACTATCGTCGTAAATTACAATTGAAATCATATGGCAAATATGAGAGGAAATGGATCAAACTGCAATAACTAAATGTAGTGAATCTTAGATTGAAATCTTGAAAATCAAAGAATTAATAAAGGTTAGATTTAGATTGTTGGAACTTCAATTCCTCTTAAATTTCGATACAGTTTGAG
>CAXNGM010000060.1:0-9192 GCA_964201695.1 Bacteroidia bacterium
CCTGACAACATGGTTAAAGGAAACGGGGACTCATACACACCTTAGGGATTTAAAGACCTAGCTGATGAAATAGTTCACCCCGTTTCCTTGTTTATTTTTAGTCAAGATATATCAACTAAAAAACTAGTGCAAGTCTAAAGGCTGATGTGCTAATGTGCTAATTAGAAGTATTAGTTTCTTCAGCAGTTTATCACATTTTCTCAACAGCACATAAGCACATCCTTTTCTAATCAGCACATTTCCCGATAGCTATCGGGACTCATCAGCACATAAACAAAATAACATTTAAATATTTATTTCACGGAAATCTTTTGATAGCAAAACTTCCCTCCTATTTGTTGCACATACAATACATACAAACCCGCAATTAATTCCTGCCCTTGATAGGTGGATTTTGAGCAAATAATACGTCCGGTAAAATCGGTTAACGTCCAATCTTCAGCCTCCAATAAATTACTGAAATTGCTTTTCCAATCTAAACATTGATTAGTATTCTGATTTGGTGGAATAGAGTTGTATGCATTGGCTGGATCCACTTCAATATCAACAATCACGGGCAAATGATCGCTTAATTGATGCAAGGCTTGTAAAACGCTATCCGGAGCACTTGTATTGGTTGGTGAACTTAGAATGGACAAATTAAAGTGATTTCCATCGTTGCCGAATGCTTTATATGTTTCAGGCAAAATTCTTAAACCATGGGTTCCGTTAATTACATCTTCGGTACTGATAATGAAATCAAAACGATCGTCTAATCCTCCTGTTACTCCATCATCAAAACTAGTTGTTCGTGGACTTTGTGTATGAATATCTTTGAAAGTACTATTGTTACTCCAACTACCCGGACGATTAATAGGATCGAAGAATTGCCCTACTCCTTCGGCTAGTAAATTCTGATAACAAACTTCCGAACTCGAATACGTATTAAAATCACCATTTAAAAATGTATTGAAAACGGCGGGGCGATTAAATAAATAAGTCCGAATAGCAGCGGTTTGAGTAGCGCGTTGTATTTCGTTTGCACTTCCCTGACTAGATTTTAAATGCACAACATACAAGGTCAAAAACACGGTATCCGGAAATGCCGAAAAATCTTGGTCTTTGTAATACAGATAGTAAATGGATGTTCTTCGCGGTGATGTACTTAAGTAGTTGTATTTCAGGTATCCAATTTTATGTTTGTTGTAAAAGAGTCCATTTCCAATGGAGACATCATAAATAAATGGAGCTGATGCATAAATACTTGTATCGAGTCCTTGAGAAAGCATTGTGTCGATTGCTTGAGTCCCAATCATTTCATTACACGTAATTATATCGGGCTTTAAAAATCGCGAAATGGGTTTCATGTTATGTCCTTTGAGCAAATTTGCATCGGGAAACATCAGCACGTTATAGTGCATCATTCGAATGGTATCTATTTGGGCTAAACAAACGAATTTGACACTGACAAGAAATATGAATGAAAGGATAGTCTTCATTTGGCAAAGGAACGCGAAAAACAGGATTCATAAACACATCGAAAAATCAGCACATTCAAAATTATCTTCAAATTTTCAAATCTTCAAATTTTCAAATCATAGGTCATCTCATTTTTCCATAGGTTTGAAGAAAATTTACAAAATGCTTTACCGCTTTTATTTACCCTGCTTTTTTCTTGCTTGTTCAATCTCTGGAATTGCCCAAAAGCAATTGACTATTGACGAAATATTCACCAAGACCGATTTGAGTCCTAAGTCTATAAAGGGACTTCAATGGATTCCGAATACAAATTCATACACGAGCATTCCAGATGAAAAAACGGATGTTCTATTAAGAACTTCTGCCGACAAAGGAACTACCGATACTTTATTAAAAGCGTCATTGCTTTCGGGTGAATTAAAACGAATGCCAGCCATTACTTGGCTCGATGCGAATCGGTTTTATTTCAGACAGAAAAACCTGATCAATTTTTGTCAAATTCCATTTTCAAAGATATCATCTAGTTTTGATGCTGCAGATGCCGAAAACATCGACATTGAACTAAAAAATGAAGCGATTGCTTATACAAAAGCGAACAATTTATTCGTGTTTTCGAAAGGTTCTAACATTAACATCAGCAAAGAAGAAAACGATGAAGTGGTTTATGGACAGTCGGTTCATCGCAACGAATTTGGCATAACGAAAGGTACATTCTGGAGTCCAACAGGACGCTATTTGGCTTTTTATCGCATGGACCAATCGATGGTCACAAACTATCCGCTAGTTAGTCTCGAAAACCTTCCTGCAGAGGTAAATCCTATAAAGTATCCAATGGCTGGTCAAAAAAGTCATCAGGTTACTTTGGGCATTTATGATACCCAAAACGGTCAAACCATTTATTTAAAAACTGCGGGCCCCGACGAACATTATTTAACCAACATCAGCTGGAGTCCGGATGAGAAATACTTACTGATTGCCGAATTAAATCGCGGACAAAACGAGATGCATTTGAATCAATACCAAGTGCTAGATGGCAGTTTTGTGAAAACACTTTTTACCGAAACCGATCCTCAATGGGTTGAACCCGAACACCCTGCCCTATTTATTCCAGGTAAGAATGATCAGTTTATTTGGCAAAGCGAACGCGATGGCTTCGACAACCTGTATCTCTATGACTTAAACGGGAAATTGCTTTCTCAAATTACCAAAGGAAACTATGTGGTAACGGATGTTTTAGGATTTGACGCAAGTGGCAAAAACGTTCTTACCATGATTGCTGATAATTACGGATTAGATCGTAAATTAATAAAAGTATCCTTGAAAGGTGATGTACAAATTTTAACTCCCGAAAGTGGTGTTCACGAAATACAGATGAACAGCTCAGGGACTTTCTTCATCGACAATTTCAGCAATTTAACTACTCCTCGCAGCATTCGAATTTTGGATGCAAAAGGAAAGACTATTAAAGTACTTTTAAAATCGGACGATCCACTTCTTGATTATGCATTAAACAAACCCGAACTTTTGCAAGTAAAAGCGAGCGATGGTAGCTTGTTAAACGGACGTTTATTCAAACCAACTAATTTTGATGCAAGCAAGAAGTACCCTGTTGTGGTGTATGTTTATGGTGGACCACATGCGCAAATGGTAAGTAATCGCTGGATGGCTGGTGGAAATTTATGGATGAGTTGGATGGCTTCGCAAGGATATCTTGTTTTCACATTAGACAATCGCGGTTCGGGTGAGCGCGGTTTAGAGTTCGAGCAGGCAGTTCACCGAAAGCTTGGAACCGTTGAAATGGAAGACCAAATGACAGGTGTTAACTATCTGAAATCCTTGCCTTTTGTGGATGCCAACCGAATTGGTGTGCATGGTTGGAGCTTCGGAGGATTTATGACTACGACCCTGATGACGAAAAATCCAGGAGTGTTTAAAGCAGGAGTTGCCGGTGGACCTGTAATCGATTGGAAAATGTATGAAATTATGTACACCGAACGATACATGGACACGCCCGAAGAAAACAAAGAAGGCTATGAAACATCCAATTTATTGAACGGAGCAAAATCACTTAAAGACCGATTGATGCTTATTCACGGAACAATTGATGATGTGGTGGTTTGGCAACACAGTCAAGCGATGGTGAAAAAATGTGTTGATGAAGGCGTCTTGATTGATTACATGATTTATCCAGGACATCCTCACAATGTTCAAGGCAAAGACCGATTACATTTGTACAAAACTGTTTCGAGGTACTTGATGGAAAATTTAAAATAGTTTTGAATCATTAGCAATAAAATGCTGCTTTGATTTAAAATTTTTGAATCAATCGAATATCGACTTTAAATTTTCGATGGTCAAGCATTTTCACTTGATTATAATTGGGATGATTGCAATTGAGGATAAACACATGCGAGGTATCGATGATGCAACTCGGCAGTTTCAATACAAGCGTTTTATTCTCTTTTACCCATGCATCCCCTATTTCTGAAAGTACTGTTGGAGCTGGATATTCAGACCAATTGGAAGGAAGTTCTTTCAGTGAAAGCGTCTTTATGGAATTGTCAGGAATTTCGATGGTTAGGATATCGAGAAAAGGGATGAGCGAATTATTGGCATGAACGAGGACTTCGAGAAGTGCTATTTCCTTTGATTCACCAGTATATAAAACCCGTGTCCCTTTTTTATTCCAACGTCCGGGATACAAAGCTGCCCCCGTGCCATAAATATCATGCGAATGCTTCCTATTCGTAATTCGATAAACACGCATGATTTAACTATATACGCCATATTCGATGCGACCAAGGAGATCTCTCACTTTGGAAACACCATCGGGGATATCGAGTAAATCTTTGGGCATCATTCCGCCCAAAGCTACGTTTGGAAAATTTAACCACTTGAAAAAGGATTCATTATTGGAGAATACTTCAGCGCCATATATAAACAGATACGAAAGTTCCAACAATTGAACAGCGGTGTTTCTATCTAATGTTTTATTGGCCTTAATCCATCGGTAGATGGTGGGTTCGGATACATTTAAAATGGCAGCAACAAAATTTCGCGGGAAATTAAAGTACTTGCGGAAGCTATCGATAGCATGTGAATTAATGCCAATGGAAGCAACCGAGATAAAATCGAGTGGGCTCGACATCTGATTGTTTAGATTTTCATTACCCAAGATAGAACTGAGCTTGTAGTAAATATTATTGAATGAAATTTCTTCTACTATCATTTGATAAATTATTTTATCAGATAGCTAAATTACTATTTTTTATTAGAGTATTACAATTTTTAAAAATTTCTTTTCCAGACAAAAGAAAAGCACCAAGCGGCAAGCATTAAAACCAAACAGCCAATTACATTATACCAGAGAAAGCTAATATCCGTTAAACTAAAAAATAGAATTACAGTAAGTTGTGCTAATAGAGCAGCACTAAAAACTGCTTTCGAAGAACAACGTTTCATCCAAAAAGCACATAGAAAAATCCCCAGCATGGGACCATAAAAAATGGATCCTAAAATATTCACCACTTCGATGAGACTGTTGCCCAAATTATAGGCAAAGCAAGCAACGGCAATACTAAAAATGCCCCATCCGAAAGTGTACCAGCGCGACAAAGCATATTCCTGCGATGGAGTTCGTTTCGTATTACTAAAACGTTTGTGAATATCGATAATACTCGAAGAAGCCAATGAATTTAATGCGGCTGCAATGGAACCCCAAGCAGCCAGAAAAATAATTGCGATGAGTAATCCAACAATTCCTTTGGGTAAATAATCAATTACAAATCGAAGGAATATATAATTGGTATCATTTGAATCACCCTTTATTTCAGGAGATTTAATCCAGTGTTTTACTTTTAAACGAAGGGCATCTCCCCTATTTTGAAGAACACGCAATGTATCAATTTGCTCTTGCTGAACTGCTTCATTTTGATTATGCCGAGCATCCGTATAAAGATTTACAGCAAGTGATTTCTGCTGAGCAATTTGCATGTATGAATCCTGAACGGTTTTTAACGAATCTTTATACACTTCCGAATTCTCCAATTTTTTCAATTCTACCTGATTGAAAAATATCGGAGCTTGGAAAAAGCAATAGAAACAAAATACCAAGGTTCCAATAAGTAAAATGAGAAATTGCATGGGCACTTTCACGAGACCGTTCATTAACAAACCCATGCGACTTTCTCGTAGGGATTTTGCTGTTAAGTATCGTCCCACCTGCGATTGGTCTGTTCCGAAGTATGAAAGCGCCAAAAAGAAACCACCAAAAACACCACTCCAGATATTGTATTTGTCATTCCAATTGAATGTTCCATCCTTAAAACCAGTTGTAATGACATTGAGTTTCCCCAATTTTCCGCTCACATGCAAAGCATCAACAAAGCCAATCGAATCAGGTAGCATATTCACCACCAAATATCCGGCAAGAAACATCCCAACAAAAATGATAAGAAACTGAATTTGCTGCGTGTAAGCAACAGCCCGTGCTCCTCCACTAACGGTGTAAATAATAAGCAATCCGCCCATCACGACATTGGTAAAATAGATGTTCCAACCAAAAAGGGATGATAAAATGATTGCAGGAGCATAGACCGAAATCCCGGTTGACAATCCCCTAGAAATCAAAAACAAGATGGAAGTAAGCGTTCTAGTTCGCACATCGAAACGTTTTTCCAGGAATTCGTATGCCGTGTAAACATTGAGTTTGCTAAAAACCGGAACAAAGGCAATGCATATAACCACCATGGCCAATGGCAATCCAAAATAATACTGCACGAAACGCATTCCATCGGTATACGCTTGACCTGGAGCAGAAAGAAAGGTGATGGCGCTTGCCTGCGTTCCCATGATACTAAGAAGAACAAGAAACCAAGGCATGTTTTGGTTGCTTCGGAAATAGCCGTTTAAATCTTTGGTTGTTCTGCTGCGATACAAACCATAAACGATGATAATAAACAGCGTAAATCCAAGAACAATCCAGTCGATAGTACTCATTCGAATGTAATTGTAAAAAAATAGAAACTCACTATCAATAAAATCAAAACACCTATAACAAGGGCATACAGGCCATTCCAAGAGCCCATGATTGGTGATTTTTCTTCCTTATTCTTTTCCATCGTATTTGCCCCAAGCAATCATATTAGCGAATAAACGATAAGCACCCGGCACTCCGGACGGTAATTCACGAAAAAAGGATAATCCGGTATAGATAAATTTGCCTTTTCCATATTCCGCGACAAGTAAAGCTCCTTGAAGTGGCTTTTCGGAAGGGTCGTTACATTCTAGAAGAGGCGTGTACTTTGAATCCCACTTATTAGGGAAGTAAATTCCACGCTCCTGAATCCAATTGGAGAAATCATCTTGGTTTATCTTGTTTGGAAAATTTAAAATTGGATGATCGGCGACCAAGATTTTCATTTCAGCGTTTTCATCAGTTACACGATCGTTCGAGATTTCAAATGGATAAGGTCCGGGTTGCGCTTTCAATTCACTGATTCGGTTTTTGGTATTGTATTGCTCTATGAGCGTACCTCCATCTTTTACAAAATCGAGCAGATATGGCATAATTGACACCATGTTTTCATTGGTATTAAATGCACGAATACCGATGATTACTGCATCTATTCCAATGAGTTTTTCGGGACTCAATTCGGATGATTGCACAATTGATAAATCATAACCAGCATATTTTAAACAAGCAGCTACTTTATCATCTGCACCTGGAATATACACCAACTTCTCACCTTTCCGAATCATGTTTACAAAAGTCATTTTAATAGCTGCTGGCTTGACCCATGTTTGAATTGGAATGTGATCGTAGTCAATACGACTTATTGTTTGCAATTGTGTTTTTTGATTTGTATTTCCCATCACGATTCGAACTTCAAAAACTGAATCCTTTTTGATTTCGCGCGATGGTGAAACGTTCACTTCAAACCGATACATCTGTTTCGAGGAACTCTTTTTTCCAAGATTGATTTTTTGATTGTTATTTGAACAAAGGAAATACGAAGGAAGATCAAGAGAAAGTTCCGAAGTAATTGTGTCTAAATTAGTTTCGATAGACACTTCTACGATTCTTTTATCGGATGAATTAAATACAAATAACTCTTGATTGAGTTGAGCTGTTGTTGAGGGTAAAATTTCGACGCGCCGTTTCAATTCCCCTTTTACAGGATCAACCCAAGTATATTGAAGCGGAATTGATCTAGTAATCGAACTTGAACCAATCTCCAATTGATATTCCAGGGAAATGGGAGCATCCGATTCTGGTTTTCCGATACGTGTTAAATCATTCACAGTAAAAAGTCCTTTCCCATGAACATTTTCAAGCCAATAAGGATTTGAAGTTGTCATTATTACAGGAAGTGATAAAGTGTCTTTTTGATTAAAGAGATTATTGGGATTAAGTGATTTATTTAATTGCTTGGTATTGGATGAACTTAAGGATGTTTTATAGGAAATGAGATTGCAATTTGCTTCCGAACGATTGATACAATTGAAACTAACAGGCAATGAAGAACCAGGAAAGCAACTTGGTTTTGTAGCAGTAAATTCAGCATAAAAGCCAGCACAATGCATCAATATATTTTCTAATACATGAAGATGAAATTCCGATTTCTTCTCATTCGGTAATTCTTTCAATCGATTATACAATCGTGACAAAGAAGGAATACTATTTGCTGGATTCAATGGATTGAAGGATTGAATGATGTGTTGAATTGTATCGTTTATAGATTGCATTTCCCATCCTGAACTAATGGATTCGAATGGACTGTTTTGAGCTTTTTCACCACCGAGATAATCGAAATATTCAAAATATTCACCACGTTGAAGCGCAACACCAAACCCTTGGCTTTTATGTTGGCTGCGACTTTTTGAAGCAATTTCCCCAACAGACTCTCCGAGTAATGGTATAAAAGAACCGATATCGACTTTCAATGCTCCACCCATATCAACATTGGGATCGCTGAATTTTTTGAATGAATTGTAATAAAGCGATTTCGGTTTCCATGCTCCGTATAATTTGGCAGATTCTGGAAATTGTTTGGGGTCTCCGGCTGCATCAAATGCAAGTTGAGCAAGCATGGCCGAAGCTGTATGATGTCCATGCCCGCCTTCGCCTGTTGTTGGAAAACGAGTTACAATGACATCCGGTTTGAATTTACGAATCACCAAAACCACATCAGCAAGAACTTGATCTTTTCCCCAAATACGAAATGTTTCATCAGGATTTTTGGAATAGCCGAAATCGAAAGCTCGGGTGAAAAATTGTTCGGCCCCATCCGTTCTTCTCGCAGCAAGTAATTCCTGTGTTCTAATAATACCGAGTTCTTCGGATTGCTCATTTCCAATTAAATTTTGTCCACCATCGCCTCGCGTTAAGGAAAGATAAGCTGTGCGGAAATGTTGTTGATTAACCAAATAACTAATCAAACGTGTGTTTTCATCGTCGGGATGAGCAGCGATATATAGAACTTTTCCCTGCGATTGAAGCTTTTCGAGTTGAGCAAGAATTTTTCCTGGGGAGGAAAACGAATTTTGCGCAGAAGTATCGAAAACGTAAAATGCAAAGAAAAACACACTGATGAAAGAAATACAATTAAAACGAATGTTCATTGGAAAAAGGTTATGCCTTGATAAATTGATTGATTAAAAAATCGTTTAATACGTTTATCGCTTCTGGAATTTTCCAGCTAGCGCGGTTTCTGGGTTCTACATAATTTGAAA
>CAXNGM010000061.1:0-9178 GCA_964201695.1 Bacteroidia bacterium
GCAATGAGAATGGCTTCCATAATCTGCTGCGCACTCCATTCGGATGTTCCCCAATATAAAATTTTTCCTTGTCGAATGAGGTCGTTCATTGCCCAAACGGTTTCTTCCATTGGAGTATTTGGATCGGCACGGTGACAGAAATAAAGATCCAAATAATCGAGCTGAAAGCGCTTCAATGCTGCGTGACATCCTTCAAAAATATGTTTTCTGGAAAGTCCCGTTTGATTGGGTTTATCTCCACCCCAAAACACTTTACTTGAAACAACATAGGTATCTCTATTCCAACCTTGTTTTTTTAGAATGTTTCCCATGACAATTTCACTTTTCCCGCGCGCATAAATTTCTGCGTTATCGAAAAAATTTACTCCGTTTTCATAAGCAGTAACCATAAGGTCTTCGGCTACATCGTCCGTAATTTGTTTTCCAAAGGTTAGCCAAGAACCCAATGATAGTGCAGACACTTGAAGACCAGAGCGGCCTAAACGACGGTATTCCATTTTTAAAAATGATAAGTTAGATTAGAGTAGCAAGAAATTGTTTGCCAAAGGTAATGTCAGAGTTCAATCTTTTGACACATTCGAAAAGAAATGGCGAATCATTTTGTCTACATTTGTGCAACATTTTACAGGCCTTTCTGTTTTATTCTGCAATGGAAAACAACTCACTCATCGCAATCGACGCAACGATTTTATTTGCGGGTGATTCTGGCGATGGAATCCAACTTACAGGTGATCAATTCACCACAACTACCGCCCTTTTTGGAAATGACGTTAGTACCTTTCCTAATTTTCCGGCGGAAATTCGCGCTCCACAAGGAACATTGGCCGGAGTATCTGGCTTTCAAATAAAATTTGGTTCCGAAGAAATTTACACTCCTGGCGATCATTGCGATCTTTTGGTTGTAATGAATGCCGCTGCGTTAAAAGCCAATATTAAACAACTGAAGTCTGGTGGGATGATTATCGCAAATTCCGAAGGTTTCGACACTAAGAACTTGCGACTTGCCAAATATCCTGATGGAGTAAATCCTTTGGAAGATGGGTCCCTCGATAGCTTCAAACTCTTTACGCTTGATGTCACCAAAATGACCAAAGCAACCCTTGAAGGCAGCGGACTTGGAACCAAAGAAATAGATCGTACCAAGAACATGTTTGTGTTGGGTTTTATTTACTGGATATACAATCGTCCACTCGAGCACACCATTAAGTTCCTTGAACAGAAGTTCGCTAAGCGTCCCGAAATAGTTGATGCGAACATTAAAACCTTGAAGGCAGGATATTTTTACGGTGAGACGAGCGAAACCTTCATGCAGCGAGTTCAGGTTAAGCCAGCAAGTATCAAACCAGGTGTTTACCGAAATATTAACGGAAATCCGGCAACGGCAATCGGATTAATTGCGGCTGCTCAAAAATCGGGACTTGGATTGTATTTGGGCTCGTATCCAATAACGCCTGCCTCGGATATTTTGCACGAATTATCGAAATATAAAAATTTCGGGGTCCGAACGTTTCAGGCGGAAGATGAAATTGCTGCAATAACATCTGCAATTGGCGCCGCTTTTGGCGGATCCCTTGCAATTACAACATCATCTGGACCTGGAATCGCACTTAAAACAGAAGCCATTGGTTTAGCAATTATGCTTGAACTTCCATTGGTCATTATCAATGTTCAACGTGGTGGACCATCAACCGGATTACCAACCAAAACGGAACAGGCCGATTTATTACAAGCTGTTTATGGAAGAAATGGGGAAGCTCCTCTTCCTGTTATTGCAGCACAAACACCTTCCGATTGTTTTTACGCAGTTTACGAAGCATGCCGCATTGCCGTTGAACATAGTACTCCTGTATTTTTTCTGAGTGATGGTTATTTAGCAAATGGCGCTGAACCATGGAGATTCCCAAGCTCCTCCGATTTACCTGAGATCAAACCCAATTTTGCCACTGAAGAAGATGCAGATGGTAAGTTTCTTCCATACAAACGCGATGAAAAATTAGCGCGCAAATGGGCTATTCCTGGCGTAAAAGGTTTAGAACACCGAATTGGTGGATTGGAAAAAGAACACGAAACAGGAAATATCAGCTACGATCCCGAAAACCATGAGTTTATGGTGAAGCTTCGTGCCGAAAAAGTGGAGAAAATCGCAGATTATATTCCTTTGCAAACACTTGATAATGGACCCGAAAACGGAAAATTACTCATTGTTGGTTGGGGTTCAACCTATGGTTCAATTAAGACTGCCGTTAAGCGTGCTTTGGAAGATGGATACAGCGTTGCTCATGCTCATGTTAGATATATCAGCCCGCTGCCTAAAAACTTAGGCGAATTGATGAAAAACTATGACCATATTTTGGTCCCCGAAATAAATAACGGGCAGTTGGTTCGGATTCTTCGCGACAAATATTTATTACCTGCCGAAGGGTTTAATAAAATCAAGGGTATTCCATTTTCATCGGAAGAACTTTATAACAAAATTATTAGTCTTGCTTGATATGAGTACGATCGATTCAGATACAGCCCCACAGGCATTCACTTCTAAAGAATTAGTAACCGACCAAGACATTCGTTGGTGTCCGGGTTGCGGCGATTATTCCATTTTAAAACAAGTGCAAACGGTTCTTCCCGAATTGGGATTGAAGCGCGAAGAAATTGTTTTCATTTCTGGAATAGGCTGCTCTTCTCGTTTTCCGTATTACATGGAAACGTATGGGATGCATTCCATTCATGGTCGCGCAACGGCTATTGCTTCGGGATTAAAGGCAACTCGACCAGAACTTAGTGTTTGGATAATTACAGGTGATGGCGATGCGATGTCTATTGGAGGAAACCATTTCATCCATTTACTAAGAAGGAATTTCGATGTGAATATTCTGCTCTTCAATAATGAGATTTATGGCTTAACCAAAGGTCAATATTCACCAACTTCTGAATTGGGAAAAGTCACCAAATCAACTCCCATGGGTTCGGTCGATCATCCATTTAATCCATTGGCCTTGGTCATGGGTGCAGATGGTACTTTTGTGGCGCGTTCGATGGATCGCGATCCGATTCATCTGCGTAATATTTTAAAACGTGCAAACTCTCACAAAGGAACATCCTTGGTGGAGATTTATCAAAACTGCAATGTGTTTAACGACGGCGCATTTGAGGTCTTCACGGAGAAGTCGAGCAAAGCAAATTCAACATTGTTAGTTGAGCAAGGTCAACCGCTTATTTTCGGTGCCGATAAAGACAAAGGAATTCGCCTAGATGGTTTTACGCCTCGTGTTGTTTCATTGAATGAATTCTCTGCAGATGATTTATGGATTCATGATGAAACGGATCGTACAAAAGCTAATTTATTGGTTCGTTTCTTTGATGATGCTACAATTGAAGGCCAATTTCCTCGTCCTTTTGGGGTGTTTTATTCCGAGCAACGATTTACCTACGAAGCAGCATTTAATCAACAAATAACAGATGCAATTGCAAGCAAAGGAGCTGGCGATTTAGATAAGTTACTTCGAGGCCCAAGCGTTTGGGAAGTCAAATAAAATAACACCTTTCCGAAAAACTAAATAATCATTTCCGGAATATCGCCATCAACGATAAGTTTGCCTGCGGTTGCTTTAATGATGTCTTCAACCGAAACGCCAGGAGCGCGCTCAAGTAGTCGAAAACCGCCTTCTGGAAGAACATCTAACACCGCTAGTTCCGTTACAATTTTCTTTACACAACGGATTCCTGTTAACGGAAGATCGCAAGCCGGCAAAAGTTTAGATTCTCCCGCTTTGTTCACATGCTGCATGGCTACAATGATATTCTTTGCAGAAGCAACAAGATCCATTGCTCCACCCATTCCTTTCACCATTTTACCCGGAATCTTCCAATTGGCAATGTCGCCATTTTCGGAAACCTCCATAGCGCCAAGAATGGTAAGGTCAACTTTTCCTGCGCGAATCATTCCAAACGACAAAGCCGAATCAAAGAATGCAGAACCAGGAACGGTTGTGATGGTCTGTTTTCCAGCGTTTATTAAATCTGCATCTTCTTCCCCATCAATTGGGAAGGGGCCAATACCGAGCAAGCCGTTTTCACTTTGCAACACCACATTCATTCCTTCGGGAATAAAATTAGCTACCAGCGTAGGAATACCGATACCGAGGTTTACATAATAACCATCTTTTATTTCTTGCGCGATGCGCTTCGCAATTCCGTTTTTATCTAGCATTTTAAGGAAGTAGAACGTTATCAAAAATTAGTTTTTCGAACGAACCGTTCGTTGTTCAATCCGCTTTTCGTAGTCTACACCCTGAAAAATACGGTGAACATAAATTCCAGGAAGGTGAATATGATCGGGATCAAGCTCGCCAGCAGGAACCAATTCCTCCACCTCAGCAATAGTGATCTTTCCGGCCATCGCGACCAAAGGGTTAAAATTACGGGAGGTTTTACGGAAAATCAAATTACCATACGCATCTCCTTTCCATGCTTTTACTATGGAGAAGTCAATATCGAACGCGTATTCCATGAGGTATTCTTTGTTCCCAAAAACCCGCGATTCTTTGCCGGTAGCCACTTCGGTTCCAACGCCAGCCGGAGTGAAAATGGCAGGCATCCCATAACCTGCAGCCATCAATCTAGTAGCTAATGTTCCCTGAGGAACCAAATCAACTTCCAATTCGCCGCTTAACAATTGCCTTTCGAATTCGGCATTTTCTCCAACATAAGAGGAGATCATTTTCTTTACTTGTCGTGTTTGAAGCATCAAACCAATTCCGAAATCATCAACACCAGCATTATTCGAAATACAGGTTAGTCCTTTTACGCCTTTGCGAATGAGAGCAGCAATGGAGTTTTCGGGGATTCCACATAATCCAAATCCACCAAGACCAATGGTCATATTATCTATAAGGCCTTCAATAGCCGCTTCGGCATTTAAAACTTTTTTGTTCATTTTTTAAAGATTGTCAAAGTCTTCATTCTGATTTTGTTCCGTAGAATTCTTCTTATATTCTGAACAATTAATCTCAATATCTAATTCTGCCGGCCGTTCAAAGTCGCCTCGAGAAACGCGTAATTTAGGATCTTTGTAAACACTCTGCATATACAATCCCCAAATTGGAAGTGCCATGTTAGCGCCTTGTCCAAGAGCCGTTGATCGAAAATGAGCAGCACGATCTTCGCAACCAACCCAGACACCCGTTACTAATTCGGGAGTAAGTCCCATAAACCAACCATCGGAGTTGTTTTGTGTTGTTCCTGTTTTACCAGCAATGGGATTATTTAAACCATATCGTCCTCGCAATCGGGAAGCTGTTCCTCCTTCAACAACACCCTTCATGAGCTCTATGACTAAAAAAGCAGTCTGTTCGCTCAAGACTTCATCTGTTTTTGGAACAAAGCTTTCAAGAACAGTCCCATTTTTATCTTCAATGCGCGTAATCCAAGTGGGTTCAATATAAACACCCTCATTTACAAAAGTACTCATAGCTCCAACCATCTCATAAACAGAAATATCAGCGGTTCCTAAGCAAATAGATGGGAGTTCTGGAATTGAGCTAGTTATACCCATACGTCGGACTAGTTTTATTACAGGGCCGACTCCAAACTGTTTAATGAGGTATGCAGAAACACGGTTAATTGAGTGAGCAAGTGCCGACTTTAATGGAACCATCGCCCCTCCATATTCCCCGCTAGAATTATCGGGACACCATGGCCCTGACGGCCCATCTATACATATCGGTATATTAGGAACTTGAGTACATGGCGACCAGCCTTCTTGCATAGCAACAGCATAAACAAAAGGTTTAAATGTAGAGCCTACTTGTCGCTTACCTGTAAATACGTGATCGTATTGAAAATATCGTTGATTTATACCACCTACCCATGCGCGCACATATCCGGTTTGAGGCTCAACCGACATTAAACCAGTTTGCAGAAAATATTTATTATACCGAATCGAATCCCATGGTGACATGGTAACGGTAGAGTCGCCATTCCATGTAAAAACCTTCATTTTGATTTTCGTTTTAAAGGCCTTTTCTATTTCTTGTTCTGATGCCCCATCTGCCTTCATTCTCCTATATCTATCGCTCCTCGTCATACCTTGACGAATAATTATTTTGACCTTTTCTTCGGAAATTCCATAAAATGGAGCGGTTTTCATACCCTTCCAATGTGCAAAAAATTCATTTTGAAGAGATTTAAGATGATTTTTTACAGCCTCTTCGGCATGATATTGCATACGAGAATTTATCGTAGTATAAATCTTAAGTCCATCTTTATATAGGTTGTAATTCGTACCGTCGGGTTTTTTATTTTTTTTGCACCACTGAGTCATTTGCTCTCTCAAAAATTCTCGAAAATATGTTGCCGTTCCTGTATTGTGGCTCTCTGCCTGAAATTTAGAAAGATCAATAGGAATAACCTTTAAGGAGTCAAACGCTTCTTTGGAGAGTTTCCCGTAGCGCATCATTTGAGACAAAACAACATTTCTTCTGTTAAGAGAGCGATCGTAGTTTCGAGTTGGATTGTAATAGCTTGGACCTTTCAAAACGCCAACTAATAAAGCAGCCTGCTCAATTTTAAGTGAGTCGGTATCGCAATCGAAAAAAGTATGAGCGGCACTTTTTATCCCAAAGGCCTGATTACCAAAATCGACCGTATTCAAATACATGGCAATAATTTCCTCCTTGGTGAAGTTTCGTTCAAGTTTTGTTGCTATAATCCACTCTTTTATTTTACGGAAACCAACTTGAAAAACGTTTAAATCCTCTCTTGGGAACATATTTTTTGCAAGCTGTTGAGTAATAGTAGAACCGCCTCCAGAACCAGAATCTCCGCCAAGTATGGTTCTAAATAGAACTCGAAACATTGCTTTGAAGTCTATACCAGAGTGATCATAAAAACGGGAGTCTTCTGTCGACACAAGAGCATCTACCAATGTTGGAGTTAGTTCCGAATAACGAATACGGCTTCTATTCTCTACATAAAACTTCCCCATGATTACTTGGTCGGATGATATGATTTCGGAAGCAAGATTTGATCTGGGATTAGCTAAATCCTCGATTGTTGGCAATGAGCCAAAAAGACCTATGGATGTGAGGAATGTGATAAAAAAAAGCAAGGCGATTGGCCCAACAACAATCATCCAAATAAGCCGAACCAAGCGGGAAGGCCCCCCTTTTTTTGATTGGGGTTTTGAAGGAGAACGTTTTTTATCTGCCATAGGTAAATTAAAGATACAAATAGAATTCAATAATGGACTTCTATTTTATAAAAAGGCGCATCAAGCTTATTGTTTCTACTAAAGTAAATGCAAGATAATAGAATGCGTATACTAAAATAAAATGTACAGCGATGTT
This sequence comes from Bacteroidia bacterium, assembly GCA_964201695.1. Classification (GTDB taxonomy): domain Bacteria; phylum Bacteroidota; class Bacteroidia; order M30B66; family M30B66; genus CALQRR01. The sequence continues at coordinate 7,344 of CAXNGM010000061.1, forward strand.
CGGCATTAAAAAACCAACTACCGTCATAGTCATTAAGTGAACAAACATTTTAAATGCCTGAACCCCCATAAATGCGGTAACGAATCGCTGCGGACGCCCCTCGGTTGATTTTAAAAGATAAATATGGAGTAAAACACTCAATGCCACAAAAAATGCAGGGGGCAAAAAAAGGGCAATTTGTGGAAGCTGGACGATTGAAAAATACGAAGCAAGTTCAGCAAGGAGTGCGCATACGCCACCGAGAGAGAGGGCTATCCAAAAAAACTTGGGAATGCTTTTCGACATTATTTTTTGGATGTAGTTTTAAAAAGCCAATACATGGATGAGGCTATACCCAGAAGGGCTCCAGTAAGAGTGAACAAAGGAAATTGAAAAGCACATTTCTTATCAGCCCAATTACCTGATGCAGTTAAAACAATAATTACCCCCATCATTTGTAGGCCAAGACCAGCGTAACGACCTATATCGTTAAGCTGTTTTTTCTTGGAGGGGTCTGTTTTCTTTTTGAGCTCCATGTTTGGCGAAATCTTTCACAATGCCACCCATACTACAAGCTCCACTGAAGTTTGCACCGGGTTCAATTGCCAATTTATTTGTGCTGATATCGCCATTTAATTTAGCTGTCGCTTTTAAAGTAAGTTGTTCGGCAACGGTTACTTTTGCCTTAACTGTTCCAGAGATATCTGCATTCTGGCAGTTCAATTCGCCATCAATACAGCCACTTGGACCAATAACAACCTTGCCTTTTGCAATCAAGTTCCCGTTAAGTGTTCCGTCAATACGAATATTTCCATCGCAAACGATGTCACCAGTAATTGTAGTGCCCAACAATATTTGATTTGTACCTGAAACGCTTAATGAATCGGACGATTTACCTTCTTTGCTGTTAAACATGCGGAGATATGATTTTAAATAATTGCCAAATATAACAAGAAAATAGTTTGTAAACAGAATTTGAATTATTGATATACTCGCTTGTAAAAGTCTAGATAATCAGCCACTTTCCCATCTTTCATTAAGGCATTGTAATTACCCGCACTTATTATGAATGCGTCTGTAATGTTCATATCCATATTTAAAAAAACGGTGTCATCGTCGTCAATTAAACGCATATAATCGAATGCTCCTAAACGGTTTGGAAATGATTGCACGGTAACAACTTGATAGTTTGTGCCTAGAATGCGGTTGTTAATTTGTAAATTATTTAAAGAGAAATACATAGTGTTAAAATCACTCAAATGAGTTTTAAAATCATTTAAGTCGAATGTCACATTTTCTACAATAACAACATAATAATGAAGCGTGTCGGACTTGTAACTATACAAAGGAGCAACTACACTGTCTTTTGGAGCGATGCCTTGGATTTTATTTAAACTGTTGAGCAATTCGGTTGCTTTTGATTTAACGGAATCGCTTGGGAAATTCTTAATTACCGATTGAAGACTTGTTTTAAACGCATCAACATCGCTTGTATGTCCAATTGCTAACGCTTTTAACAATGCGAATTTTGGCGAAAGCGCATTTCCTTGATAGCGAGTTTCGGACGTTCTGCAGCGACTTACAACATCAGCATATTGTTTTGCCTGATACAATAGGTAGGTTTCTTCGTAAAATTTATTGGCTTCAGATTTACTGAGGTTTTCGTTTTTGAAAAATTCAGGATCGGTAATAATTTTGGCGTATTCGGAATCTGGATATTTTGATAGCAATCGCTTCTTATATTCTTCGGCCTTTGGAGGTTCGGGAATGGCAAGAAATATCCGATAAAGTTGATAAAATAGGGTTGCCTCGTTCGAATTGTTTGGGTATTTCTCAATGAATTCCTCAAATGTCTC
>CAXNGM010000062.1:0-9106 GCA_964201695.1 Bacteroidia bacterium
ACACTCGCGTATGCATTGAAACACTTTTTGAACTACCCGGTTTTGTCAATACAAACTTGCGTGTTGGTAGATCGACGCCATAATTTTTTCCCTGTAAAAGCAGATTATATTGGACTTTCCCTATCTACAACTTTGCAAGAGCATGTTCAGGTTGAAGTTTTGGGAGAAGAGGTAACCGTTACGCTTCGTTAATATTTAACGCATTCACTTTTTCCACAAGTCTGTCGATATTGATCGAGAGTCCATTCTCCCACCATTCAATTTGTTTGAAAAAAGGTTCTCGTTCAAGCCAAATTTGAGTCAGTTTATTCTGGGCCTCTTCTGGATTCTCGCCCAACAAGGGTCTTTTTTTCAGCCCATCTGCTTGAAGAACTCTCTGAATTAGAGATACAAGTGGAACATCAAGAAACAACAATGTTCCCTGCTTTTTCATCCAATTCAAATTATCGTGAAAACAGGGAGTTCCTCCGCCGCAGGATACTACACAGGGATTTTGCAAAGAGATAGTGCGTAATACTTCCGCTTCAATAGTTCGAAAATGGGCTTCGCCAAACTCATTAATAAGCGATGCGGGAGTTTGACCGGAATATTTTTCTATGCATTTATCAAGATCTTGAAAATCGTATACCAGCTTATTTGCAAGTCGCTTCCCTAATGTAGATTTCCCACTTCCCGGCATTCCACAAATGAAAAGTAATTGCTGCATGCGCTTAACAGATCTTTTTTCTATTTTTGCCGAACAATGCCCAGGTGGTGAAATTGGTAGACACGCTACTTTGAGGGGGTAGTGAGCTAAGCTTGTGCAAGTTCGAATCTTGTTCTGGGCACTCTAACAAAAGCTGAATTTAATTATTCGGCTTTTTTGCTTTTATAACGTTCGTTTAAAATCTTTACAACATCCGAAGTTATATCTAAGCCTTGATCAGCATACCAAATTCCTCCCCCACGTGTATAGGATAACACATACGTGTAATTATTTTCTTTGGCGTAATCCTTTAAAAAAACTTCAATCGTATCGAAAATCCGCTTACTCACTTCGGCTTCCTCTTTCTGCAATTGAGCCGATAAGGTTTGCTCCATTTGAACCAATCGTTGTTGCTCACTATAAAGTTTTTCTTGCTTTGCTTCTTTATCGGTAATAGTTAAAAACTGAGCGCGTTGTTGAAATTCATTCGCTTCTTTCTCAAATTTCTTTTGTTCTGCTATGAAATTATTTTGTGCTTGCTTGGTTTTTGTTTCCATGATTTCACGTTCATCTTTGAACATTTCATATTGACTCATGAGAGAATCTGAATTGAAGAAAACCACATTTAATGATCCCGATTTGGCAGTTACCATTGTTTTGGTTTCGGTAACACCTGATTTTTTGGATGAAAAATGTAATGCGAATAATAAAATTACAGCAACACTTAAGACAACATTGATAAGTAAATTAAGACTTTTCATTTTTTTAAATTTTTTCGGTGCTAATATAGACAATGACTTAACACGTTTGTTCAAGATTTTTTCGATTCATAATCCCTTAACAAATCTAATCAATCGTGAATTTTAAAGTAATTTTGGGGAGTTAAAATTTTAAAATCCAAAATGACAAATTATAAAAACAGGAGTGTTCGTGCTTTGCTTTATGCACAGGAATATCCGATGGGAAAATTGCGAGTTCGCCAGCCATTTCCATCAGCAAAAATTGATTACCCTGATCCTTTTTTACTCCTTCATCATGCAAATATGTCGATTTCACAAGATGCCGATTTGAAGAATGAAGGCGTTGGACCTCATCCACATCGCGGATTTTCTCCCGTTACGTTTATCTTTAAAGGAGGCGTTCATCATCGCGATAGCCGTGGAAACAATAGTGTAATTTACGAAGGTGGGGTTCAATGGATGAATGCCGGAATGGGCATTATTCACAGTGAAAGACCACCGCTCGATATTCACGAACGAGGATCTCGACAAGAAATTATTCAGATGTGGGTGAATACGCCAGCGGCAGAAAAAATGAAGCAACCAGAATATCATCCTTTATCAGCCGAAAATACACCAAATACAAAATCGGCTGACGGAAAAATCTCGGTAAACGTAGTAACGGGAAATTTAATGGGGCTTGTAGGTCCCGTTCCAACTGCTACCGAAGTGAATTCAGCCACTTTACAAGCTGAGAAAGGTGGAAAAATTCGAATTGACGTACCTGAAAATCATGAAGTATTTCTCTATCTACTTGATGGAAAAATTACAGTGGAGGGTTATGGTTTAGCCGAAGCATTGCATGCTGTCCTCTTCAACAAAGACGGAAACTCCATAGAATTTGAAGCACTCGAAAATACGCGTATTTTATTTATGAGTGGCAAGCCCCTGAATGAACCTATGGCAAGTCATGGACCCTTTGTAATGAGTAACGAAAGTGAACTGATGATAGCCATGCGCGATTATCAAATGGGTAAGATGGGAATCCTTATCGAATAAAATTTACAATCAACAATCTGAAATTGACTTCATAAGTTCTATATTTGAACATTCAACTAATTTCTGGGTTTATCCCATTATGTTCCGCATTTTACTGTTTTTCATCTTTCTCGTATTCGGTAATGTTCATGCTCAAGTCCTTATAAACGAAGTTTCGGCCTCAAACAGGAGTAATTTCGCAGATGGTTTTGGAGAGTTTGAAGATTGGATAGAATTATACAATGCCGGACCAAGTGCTGCCGACATAAGTAATTTTTTCTTGAGCGACAATCCCGCTCTCCCTTCTAAATGGCAAATTCCAGCAGGAACAATCATACCTGTGGGTGGATTTAGAATTTTCATTTGCTCTGGTAGAAATCAAATTGTTGGTCAACTTCATACAAGTTTCAAGTTAACACAAACCTCTGGCGAAACCATTCTTTTTTCAGATAATGGAGCCGCTTTAATTGATAGTTACACATTGAGCCCTACCGTTGTAAACCAAAGCCGTGGCAGATACCCAGATGGAGGTTCGTGGAAAGTGCTTGTGATTCCAAGTCCAAATGCAACAAATTCATCAGTTGCTTTTGATGGTTATACAGCTACCCCAACGATGAGTCTTGCACCAGGAATTTATCCTTCAGCACAAACACTCACTTTAAGCAGTCCAGATCCAGGTGTTTCCATTAGATATACTCTTGATGGCTCTGAACCCGGACTTGCTGATCCGGTATACACAACTCCTCTTAATATTTCAAGCAATACGGTTGTTCGTGCAAGAGCTTTGGCAGCTGCAGGTAGTAATTTAACGGCTGGTTTCATTGAAAACAATACATACTTCATTGGAATAAGTCACACGATTCCAATTGTTTCGCTTATTTCAAATGAGTACACCAATCTATTCAATAATGGCACTCAAGAAATTAAAACTGGAATAGAATACTTCAATCAGGCGGGAGTTTTACAATGGGAATCATATGGAGAAGCCGATCCTCATGGAAACGACAGCTGGGCTTATCCTCAAAAAGGAGTTGACTTTGTTGTCCGAGATCAATATGGTTATGATGATAAAATTGAGTACCAAATATTCCCTACCAAGCCTCGACAAGAATTTCAGCGCATCATGTTCAAAGCAGGAGCTTCTGACAATTATCCCTTTAGCGGTGCGCCAAATCCAAGTTGCCACTTACGTGATGCTTTCGTTCAGTCGCTTGCTGAAAAAGCAGGAATGCATGTTGATTACCGCGCCACTGATCATTGCGTTATTTATATAAATGGTGAATATTGGGGAGTTTATGAAGTACGTGAAAAAGTAAATGACCCCGACTATACTGACTACTACTGGGGACAGGAAGAAGAAGATCTCGATTTTTTATCCTTTTGGGGCTCACTAAATGTTCGTTATGGATCTGCCAGCGATTGGACAGACTTGTATGCATACATCATGGCCAATGATTTGTCCGTTCAAGCTAATTTTAATGCAGTAGCTTCTAGATTGGACATCGCTTCAGCAATTGATTATATGATTATCAATACATGGAGTGTTAATAGTGATTGGATTAGTTGGAATACGATGTGGTGGCGAGGACGCGGAAATCCTGACGTAAAATGGAAATATGCCCTTTGGGATATGGATAATACGTTTAATCTTGGACAAAACTTTTCGGGTTGGGACGACATGGGGTTCACCGCTGACCCATGTAATTTGGATGATAACAGTCAATTTGTGAATGCAAATGCGGAAATGGGCCACTTGAATATTTTTGGACGCCTAATGGATAATGTAGACTTTAAGCAACGTTTTGTAAACAGATACGCTGAAATGCTCAATACCTACCTGCATTGCGATGTTGCTATACCACATCTCGATAGTATAGCAAACCACATTGCTCCTGAAATGCCCGCTCAAATTGCTCGTTGGGGTGGGACCTACGCCGAATGGCAGGGCAATTTGGATTTTCTTCGAAATCAAATAAACGGTCGCTGCGATTATATTGAAAACCAAGGTGTTGTTAATTGCTATGATGTTAGTGGACCTTACGATTTGACATTTGATGTGAGTCCTGCAAACAGCGGCACAATTAAATTCAATGAACTTGATATTACAAGCTATCCATGGACAGGTAGTTATTTTGGAGATGTTGAAGGGGACATTATTGCAACACCAGCAGCCAATTACGAATTTCTGTATTGGGAGATTCATTACAACAATCTCAACTCCGATACAACCGTTTCATTAAACAGTTTCCTAATTGGAGCAAGCGATACCATCATTGCGCATTTCCGATTGATTGAAACTCATCAACTAACATTCATCATTGAGCCTGCTGGCTCGGGCGCCGTTTCTATCAATGGCATTGGTCCGGCCTCTTATCCTTTTACCTCAACTTATAACGAAGATTTTCCAATTAGTCTCTCAGCAACTCCAGCTACGAACTATGAATTTGTTTGGTATGAAGCTAACTATCATAGCTTTTCGCCAGATTCAATTTCGATAAATACTTCCTTTGTAACGGATACTACCGATACGATAATCGTTCATTTTAAACCCATTCAAACTTGGTTTTTAACTGTTTTAGTTGACCCTCAAGAATCTGGACTTGTGAATATTGATGGAACATGGATTCAAAATTACCCTGAGTCAATCGAGTATTTTCCAAATACGAATGTCACTTCCGATGTATTGCCAAACGAGGCCTATCTTTTCAGTCATTGGTCGCTCAATGAACTTTCTTTAGCGTTCGATTCTACCAATACACTGAACGGATGTATTGTTGACACTAGCGATACACTTACTGCGCATTTTCTTTTGAAAGAGGTCATTCCTCAAACCATGTATGTTCCATCGTCTTTCACTCCCAATGGCGATTTGCTGAACGATGTTTTTCAATGTTCACATTCCGAAACCGTGCTTAGAGGGAACGTTTTGATTTTTGATAGTTGGGGCCAAGAAATTTACCAATCAGACAACATCGACTTTCAATGGGATGGAACATTTAAAGGAATTAATTTGCCCGATGGGGTTTATTTTTATGTGCTCAACTATTACCTAAAGAAAGATTATTTCGAAACTGCCAAAGGCATTATTACACTTTACCGATGAATTTAACATACCGAATACCTGCATTCTGCTTTCTACTTTCCTTCTTATTACTAGGATCCGATTCTCAAGCTCAATTATTATTGAACGAAATTGTAGTAAATCCTCCAGGGGCTGACGAACCGTTTGAATTTATTGAATTGGTTGGTAATCCTGGGATTACTATAAACAATATATATGTATGCGTTTTTGAGGGAGATTCTGCATCGGCGGGCAATTGCGATTTGGTTATCCCTTTAAATAATATAACATTGGGTTCGAATGGGCTCCTTTTCATAGCTACATCTTTAGGTTTCGCAAATGTTCCTGCTGCTACAACTTTTATAGATACCTTGAATTTTGGAATTCCAGGAGGCGTTCTTGAAAATGGCAATACAACTTTTGCCGTCATTTTCAGTCCAACACCAATTGTCAACAATGCAGATTATGATACCAACAACGATGGCACTCTTGACCTTCCTTCGGGAGCAATCTTGCAAGATGCGGTTGGTTGGAACAATGGCGATTTAACCGCTTTGATATATGGTGGAGTTGTTCTAACACAATCGGCAGGAACACCCGATGCCGCAGTTAGATTTTTCGGAAACACCACTCCCTTTTCTAAACCTGCATGGTATAATGGCGATTTAACTGGAAGCACTAATTTCGATCCTTTAGAAATTAGTTCCAATTTTCCTGAGGGAGGTTTTCTAACACCTGGTGATTTTAACGTTCCTAATTTAGTTGGGATTGAAAATGCAATCGCAACACAAATTGAAATATATCCGAATCCTTGTTCAAATCAATTTAGAATTAGCGGACTTCAAAACGAAGTATCATATAAAGTATGCGATTTAGCAGGAAGAACTTTAATTCAAGGGTTGACTTCCGATGGAATTGTTGAAATACCAAATTATCTAGGAGGTGGAACGTACTTCGTTTCGATGGTAATTAAAGAAAAGGTGCTTGTAAAGAAATTGATAATAACACCTTAGTGCCTATCCCCAAAAATTGCGCTTCCAACTCGAACGAGTGTACTTCCTTCTTCGATTCCAATTTGGTAATCGCCGCTCATTCCCATCGATAATTGGTTGAATGAATCGAAGTCGATCATCGAAGTTGATTTAATTTTATCAAAAAGGATCTTTAAATTTTTAAATTCAGAATGTATTTGTTGATTATCATCGGTAAAGGTTGCCATTCCCATTAATCCGCGAATGCGAACATGATTCATTTCCCTCCAACTTGTTGAACTTAAGAAAATCACTGCTTCTTGTTCAGAAAATCCAAACTTAGTATCTTCTTGAGCAATATGAATCTGAATTAAGCAATCAATTATTCGATTGTTTTTAGCTCCTTCTTTATCAATAATCCGCAGTAATTGTTCGCTATCAACAGCGTGTATCATGGCAACAAATGGAGCAATGTATTTTACTTTGTTCGACTGCAGATGCCCAATGAGATGCCATTCGATATCTTTCGGAAGAGCACGAAATTTGTCTTCCATTTCTTGGACTTTATTTTCGCCAAAAACACGTTGCCCAATAGTATAAGCTTCCTCAATGTCAGAAATTGGTTTGGTTTTAGAAACAGCTACAAGTTGAACTCCTTGAGGAATGTGCTGATTTATTTCAATAATATTATCTGATATTCTTCCCATTTCAACGTTGTCCGATGTCGTAAATTACAAGTCCATTTAATAGTTTAGGTTCAAACCAAGTTGTTTTGGGCGGCATTATTTTTCCTTGGTCTGAGCATGAAAAAAACTGCTCCATACTTACAGGAAATAATCCAAAAGCAGCAGCAAATTTCCCACTGTCAACCAGTCGTTTTAGTTCATCCGAACCTTGCAATCCACTTAAAAAACTAATCCGTTCATCGTTTCGCAAATCTTGAATTTTGAATAAGGGAGCAAGTATATGCTGACTGAGAATGTTTGCATCCAACTTATCTTCTAATCGGACATTTTGCAAGTCATGTTTTAATTTCAAGCTATACCATTTTCCTGCTATGTACATGGAAATCTCATGAATCATATGTGGTTTATAGTTGACTTGATTGATTAGTGTAATTTCAAAATCGTCCGACAACATTTCAAGAATATCTGCAAGGGATAAACTTCCAATATCTTTTACAAGCCGATTGAATTCGAATAGCTGAAGATTATGATCCGGGAAAAATATCCCCATAAAACGGCTCCAATCTGCATCACCAGAAAAATCATTGGTTTCCTTGGCCAATTCTTGAGAAAGTAATACCGATGATGCTGAACGATGGTGGCCATCAGCAACGTATACTCTTTCAATTTTTTCGAAAGAAATACGAATCATTTCTATATGTCCTGGATTTGAAATTTCCCAAAGAACATGCTCTTTCGAATCGAAATTAAAAGATGCATAAGCCGGTTCAAGCGTTAGCATGTTTACAAGCTCATCTATATCGGCTCGATGAGGATAAGTAAACATTACAGGCTCTGCATTTATCCCAACAACACGCAAATAATCCTTGAGTTTTTCTTCTTTGGGCGCAAGCGTTTGTTCATGAATTTTAATAACACCATTATGGTAATCCTCACTCGAAATGGTTGCGATGATGCCGGTATACGTGAAATCCGATTTAATTTGTCGGTATATATAATAACGCTTATTACTTGCCTGAGTTAAAATATGATTCTCCAGAAACTCCTCAAACTTTTGACGGCTTTTTTGCTGTGCTTCAGGGTTGTCAGGCTTAGTGCTTTGACCGTTGGCTAATTCCGGCTTAATGATATTTAGAAATGAAGCTGGATTGTGTTTTACGATTTCCTCGACTTCTGATTTTGAATATTTATCATAAGGCTTTGAAATAACACGTTCGGTGAAATCGGGCGAAGGGAGAATTCCTTTAAAAGGGAAAAGCTTAGCCATCAGTTCGAGTTCGAGAAAAATTGAATGATATTATCAGCCATTTCCTTTCCAATTCGTTCTTGCGCTTCTTGAGTGGCCGCTCCAATATGCGGTGTAACAGATATTCCGGTATGTTTCAACAAATCGACGCGCGGCTTAGGTTCGTTTTCAAAAACATCCAAACCTGCAAAAGCAACATGTCCATTATTTAGAAATTCCAACAATTGATCTTCATCAATCACGCCACCACGAGCGGCATTCACTAAACCAACACCCTTTTTCATTTTCAACAATTCTTCCTTTCCAATAACAGCTTTCCCGTTGATTTTTCCAGGAACATGTATACTTAGAAAGTCGCTTTTTTGCAAGACTTCATCCATTGAACATGTTTGAATAACAACAGGAATATTCTGACCGGTTTGAGCAATGTGTAGTTGAATTGTCCCTTCAGGAATGAAAGGATCGAAGGCAACTACATGCATTCCAAGTCCAAGCCCCATACGAGCAACCGCCTGCCCTATTCTACCAAAGCCAATAATCCCAATGGTTTTCCCATTTAATTCGGTGCCTGCTCCATACTTTTTCTTCAAATTAGCAAATTCCGATTCCCCTTGAATACGCATCAAATAATTGGAATCTTGTAAAAAACGAACGCCAGAAAACAAATGGGCAAATACCAACTCAGCGACTGATTGCGATG
>CAXNGM010000063.1:0-9079 GCA_964201695.1 Bacteroidia bacterium
AATATTCGCGAATGCGATGCGATACTTCATGTGTTACGCTGTTTCGACGATGAAAATGTGGTGCATGTTGACGGCCGTGTAAATCCAGTAAGCGACAAGGAAGTGATCGACATGGAATTACAATTGAAAGATCTGGATACCGTTGAGAAGCGCCTTCAAAAAGTAGAGAAGCTTGCCAAAACAGGCGATAAAGATGCAAAACGCGCACACGATATTTTATCGCAATACCGCGAAGTGTTACTTCAAGGTAAATCAGCACGTAGCATAAAATTGGAGAAGCAAGAAGATATTGAATTTGCAAACGACTTGTATCTTTTAACCAACAAGCCGGTGATGTATATTTGCAATGTGGATGAGGCTTCGGCTAAAACCGGAAATGCGTATGTTGAAGCTGTTCGAAGTTCGGTTGCTGAAGAAAATGCTGAAATTCTAATCATTACTGCTGCAATGGAAGCAGATATTGCAGAATTGGAAACCTACGAAGACAAAGTGGCTTTCTTAAGTGAAATTGGTTTGGATGAACCCGGAGTGAATAAGCTCATTAAGAAGGCCTATCATTTATTAAACCTTCAAACATATTTTACTGCGGGCGTAAAAGAAGTTCGTGCATGGACCATTACAACCGGCATGAAAGCACCACAAGCGGCTGCAGTAATTCACACCGATTTCGAAAAAGGGTTTATCCGTGCTGAGGTGATCAAGTATGACGATTTTATTAAGTTTGGTTCTGAATCAGCTTGCCGCGAAAATGGTAAATTAGCAGTTGAAGGAAAAGAATACATTGTTCAGGATGGTGACATTATGCACTTCCGATTTAATGTTTAAAGTTCACAATTAGCTGCAAATTCCTTAATAGGAAAATGCTGCGATTTGAATGATTTCACCATTCAAAATGCTGATTAATAGTTTGCTACAATTGATTTATTTGATCTTTGGATAGACCTGTAGTTTTAATTATTATTTCAATTGGAACACCATTCTCTTTGAGAGATTTTGCAACCTCCAGTCTTCCTTCTTCTCTTCCTTCTTCTCTTCCTTCTTGCTTCCCTTCATCAAAAGCCGTATCAAGTGCTCCTTTTAAATCGCGATATATTTTCAAGCTATTTTCGTAACTATCCAAATCGCCTTGCCCGAACTTTGCTAATTCGGCTTTTTCGAATGCTTTTGTGAATATCTCATCCGAAAATATGGATGGTATCGATTGGAAATCCTCCAAGTTTTTAATGAAGAACAACCATTTATCAAGTCTGGAACTTAATTCAATTTCAGACATCTTGAAATTTGGCATCTCCAAATAAATATAAGTAAGCTTTTCGTAGAAGGTTTTACCATTTTGATTTTTCAATTTAATGGTATGAACCACCTCATTTTTCTCTGGCTCACTTTCATAATCATCAAAAGTAAAATCCAAAATTCCGACACAAAAAACGGCTTTGAGATTATAATTCCATTCTCCTTTTTCGGCTTGCTCCCTGATTGGAAAGGTTGAATAGTAAATCGTTCTTTCTTTGAAATAGTTTTGCTTGGCCTTTTGCAATTCAACTATGAATTTCTCACCACGTTCATTTTCGCAATAAATATCAAAAATGGCCTTTCTATCAGCATCTGTTTGTCCAAGTTGCTCTGTATTTTTAAAACTTAGATCAACAATTTTATTCGCTTGCGGCAATAGCGCATTCAGGAAGTCAATCAAAAGTGGTTTGCTTGCTTCCTCGCCAAATATTTTCTTGAATCCAAAGTCTGTAAACAGATTTATATACTTTGCCTTCATTTTGTTTATGCTAAGTTTGATTGCGAATTTACAATTTTTGTAATGATATAAACCATTTGTTTTACTTGAAGACAATTATGCATTTTGCATATATCATTCGCAGTTAGCCACTGATACAAACTTTTTATTTGTTACATCAAAAGCCAACAAATTTCCCAATCCAGGAATATCTTTGTATACGCAACCTGCATCCAAATTGATGTTGAATTTTCTTAATTTCAATAGCAATGGAAGCGGGGCAGGTATGTGTCCATGAACAATTGCTCGATTGCCAATTTTCGCAGGGTCAATTTCCATTTTACGAATCCATTTCATGGAGTTATAATCGGAAAATGGATCGCTTTTGTTAAAATTTAAGCCCGCATGAACGAAAATATTCTCTGCAGTTTCAACATATAATTCAGTGAAACGAATAAATTCAAGATAGCTTATTGGAATTTCTGAAACATGCTTTACACCAAAACTATCCAACGTTTCTTGCCCACCGTTCCGAAGCCAATAGTCATTACTTTCGTTGCTTTGAGATGCATTGATCATCATTTCTTCATGATTTCCTTGAAGCACTTGCACCCGAATTCCACGATCTCTAAGCGCAAAAATTTCGTCTATCACTCCTTTCGAATCTGGACCTCGATCAATAATATCTCCCAACAATATCAAATGGTCGCTGGTGTTCAATTGCAATTTATCCCATATTAAAACTCGGAATGTTTTTAAACATCCATGAATATCACCAACTGCAATCTGCCGCAAATCTGCCATAGCAACTTATTATATTATTTGTGCAAATTTATTCTAAAAACAATTATCCAAGGGAAATGTTTAAATGAATTTTTTACATGAAAAAGCATAGGAATAGGCCTAAGAAATAAATCCCATTCCTATTTAAAGGAGACAAGATTTGTTAGCTCCTCTGAAACACCAATTCCTTTGTCTTGATTGTACCATTCTTGGAGAGCAAGTGCAATTTGTTCTTTCTCTAAACCTTCATTTTTACAACGAGTAACCACATCAATTGCACCTTTTGGTCTGGGTCCCCAATGCCAATTCACTTCGAATGTATCGGGATTTATACCAATAAGTTTGGGAATCGCCCGACCACCATTCGTTAAAAACAAATCCATGATATCGAGATGTTCATCACGTATGATAATACGAAATTGGATTGTTGGACTCAAAGCAGCTAATCGCGCCAAAACAGGAGCAATTTGTGCAGCATCACCGCACCATAACTCCGTAATTAGAAGCCAAAGTTGACGAGGGGTTTCCGAAAACTGTATGCCGGTTTCATTGTTCACCTGAAACGTTTTAAACACACGTTTCATTCGACTTAAATTCAAGGATGAATAATGCGCATGCTCGACGGTTTGAATTGGACCAGTTGATTTATTTTCAGCAACTAAATTCTCACATAAACTTAAATAATCTTCCCAAGTAAAAGACTCTTGAACAACTTTTTTAGAAACAAACATGCGGAATTAATCAAATTAAACACAAATGTAAACAGGATTTATTTTGTAAAAACCGAAGCTTATAAATAAAAAAATCACCTGCTCATTTCGTTAATAATTCATTGCAGCATAATAGCGTTAGGTTGAATTCATTCCATATTTTTGTTACATGGCTGAGCAAACAGATAGCACGTATAACGACGACTCCATAAAATCGCTCGATTGGAAGGAACACATCCGACTTCGGCCGGGAATGTACATTGGAAAGTTAGGAGATGGCTCCTCTCTTGACGATGGAATTTATGTTTTACTCAAAGAATCGATCGATAATTGTATTGATGAGTACGTGATGGGATTCGGTAAAAAGATCGAAATCACTATCAAAGATCGAATGGTGCGTGTGCGTGATTATGGCCGTGGAATTCCACTTGGGAAAGTAGTGGATGTGGTTTCCAAAATCAATACGGGTGCAAAGTACGATTCGGTTGCGTTTAAGAAATCGGTGGGTTTAAATGGTGTCGGAACAAAAGCTGTGAATGCGCTTTCGAGTTATTTCAAAGTGCAATCGGTGCGTGATGGCAAAATGAAAGTGGCCGAATTCGAAAAAGGCAATTTAACGAACGAAACTGATATTACCGATACGAACGATTCCAAAGGTACCCTTGTACAGTTTTTGCCCGACGAAGCTATATTCGGAAACTATAAATTTATCAGCGAGTATGTTGAGAAAATGCTTTGGAACTATGCTTACCTCAACACAGGATTAAGCATTCATTTCAATGGGCAGGTTTTTAAATCGGAACGCGGACTTTACGATTTACTTGAACAAAATCTCAGCGGAGAACCTTTATATCCAATTATTCATTTAAAAGGAGAAGACATTGAGATTGCGATGACCCATGGCAATCAATACAGCGAAGAATATTATTCGTTTGTAAATGGACAACACACCACACAAGGAGGAACACACCAAGCCTCTTTAAGAGAAGCCGTTGTTAAGGTGGTT
Source organism: Bacteroidia bacterium (assembly GCA_964201695.1). Classification (GTDB taxonomy): domain Bacteria; phylum Bacteroidota; class Bacteroidia; order M30B66; family M30B66; genus CALQRR01. Next base: position 4,229 of record CAXNGM010000063.1, read on the forward strand.
AGGGAGTTTTACAAAAAAGATTTTGATGCCAACGATGTTCGTCAATCCATCATTATTGCCATTAGTGTAAAAGTGGTTGAACCCGTTTTCGAAAGTCAGACCAAGACCAAACTTGGTTCTCAAATAATAGCTCCCGACGGACCTGCAATACGCACGTTTGTTATCGATTTCCTAAAGAAAGAACTAGACAATTATCTGCATAAACATGCTGATGTTGCTGAAGCATTATTGCATAAAATTATTCAGAGCGAAAAAGAGCGAAAAGAATTAAGCGGTATTCGGAAACTTGCCAGAGAACGGGCTAAAAAAGTAAGTCTGCATAATAAAAAACTCCGCGATTGCCGTGTTCATTATAATAGCAATCATGCAGTTCGCCTAGATACAACCTTGTTCATTACCGAGGGAGATTCGGCATCTGGCTCTATTACAAAAAGCCGCGATGTGAATACACAAGCTGTATTTAGTTTAAAGGGGAAGCCGCTTAATTGCTATGGTTTAACAAAGAAAATCGTATACGAAAACGAAGAATTCAACCTGCTTCAGAGTGCATTAAATATTGAAGATGGCATGGACGATTTGCGTTATAACAACATCGTAATTGCTACCGATGCCGATGTTGACGGAATGCACATTCGATTGCTCATGATTACGTTCTTCCTCCAATTTTTCCCCGATTTGGTTAAGAATGGACATTTGTATATTCTGCAAACTCCCCTTTTCCGTGTTCGAAATAAGAAAGACACGTATTATTGTTATTCAGAAGACGAACGTCGAGAAGCCATTGTGAAAGTTGGGAAGAACCCTGAAATTACACGATTCAAGGGATTGGGTGAAATTTCTCCGGACGAGTTCAAGCATTTCATAGGAAAAGACATTCGATTGGAGCCCGTTATTTTCAAAAGAGAGGAAAATCTTCCGCAGCTTTTGGAGTTTTACATGGGGAAAAACACACCTGATCGTCAGCTTTTCATCATCGATAATCTCAAGGTTGAAAAAGATCTGGTAGAAGAAGAAAACGAGTAATCGCTTATTCTGTTTCGATTTCGGGATAATAATTGATCATATTCTCTTTCAATTTTCTCTTTTTGAAAGAGTAAAATCACTTTGATATCACCTTAGGTTTCTTACACATGTAAGTCGCATTAACTTTGTGTGCATCAATGGGGGAACTCTTATAGGGAATACCTCGTTTTGTTGAAGAAAATATAGTCATGAAAACTAGACCTATTTTCCTCTCGACATTACATTTTCAATTTGTTGTACTTATAGGAATTTTTCTTTTTTCTATAAATGCTCAAGCGCAAACCGCACAAACATTTGTTGTTGCTGCATCTTCCGAAGCTCCTGCATTAATAAAAGATGAAGTAGATAATTTCATCTCATTTTCGCCAGTGAATGTTGAAGGTAAAGTTTATTTACGCTGGATGGTTCGAAACGATCGGAAAGATGGTGTATACATTATTGAACGATCGGATGATGGAACCAATTTCGAATCCTTAGGATTTAAAGACCGTGTTGGATCGGATAAAAACATCAAGTTGTTTTATTCTTGGATAGACGTAGCGCCTCCAACTGATGAAGCTCACTATCGCATTATGCAAGTTGGTGTTGATCGCACCTATACATACTCCGATGTTGTTCGAGTAAAAACCGGAGCTGCACCCACTGTTGGTGGCAATGCAAGTAATAAATAATCTGTCTATCTAACATTCCAAATTCGCATTCATGAAACAACGTTTACGCATTAGTAATCGTATAAGCACTCGTATGCGCAACCGACTTCGGCAAAGCGCAGTTGTTTTCACATTCGGAATACTACTTTCTAGCATCTGCTTTTTATATCAATTTATTGGAAATGTTTCGGAGGTAAGAGCTCAACAATTAAAGGAGCGGAATCATCCCCAAACAGGAATTTTAGAGGGATTTTCAGGCAGAAAGAAAATACATATACATCCGGAAAAACTCCCATCAAATCAGGAATTCAATGATTTTCCCATTCTCGTTAGTGTGCGTTTGGACGAATTGAAATCATCTACTTACGGCGGGTTTGTTTCGGGTAGAAATGTAGAAGATATCGTATTTACTTCTACCGATGGACTCGAAATTTTACCATTTCAAATTGAACGATATAATCCTGAAACAGGGAAACTAACCGCTTGGGTCAGCTTTAAAACATTATCCAAACAAGAGAATGAATGTTACTTGTATTATGGGAAATCGGATGCCGTAATGCAGAGTTCAAATACTACTTTCGATAAAACATTTCGAACTGTTTGGCATCTGAATGGTGATTTTCAAACGGCAGGTTCGCGTCACTTTCCCGGCGAATTCAAAGGAACAACTGACGAAGAAGGGCGATTTGGTGCTGCAAAAAACTTTCAGGCAATTGAAAAAGGAATGGCTGTTTTTGAACCCAATGAAGCTTTAAATTTCTCAGGCGACATTTCAGTTTCTGCATGGATTAAAAACGATGGAAGCGCTTACGATCAAACTATAATAAGCAACATATCATTTCATGGCGGATTTAGCTTGTGGATTGATACTGACAATAAAGCTGTATTTGAGATTGTTGATTCCAAAGGCAAAACAGCAACGCTCAGAAAATGTGCATTAGGAACCCAACTAGAAAAAGGGAAGTGGCACCAATTAACCGGAGTTTATTCGGAAAAGCAAGATTCTATATTGCTTTATGTAAATGGGAAACTCGACCGCTCTGAAAAATCCGAAATCGAATACACTTCAGGTAAACACATTTTTGTAGGTGTTGGTCCAGATCGTAAAAGCAGCTTTATGAATGGACTTGTTGATGAAATTCGAATCGCCTCGAAGGCCTTTTCAGCAGAAGAAATTCAATTGTTTTATAATTCAGAAAATGATCCAGAAGCATTTTTCAGTGTTGATGGGAAAGAAGTATTTAGTGCGTCACCCAGTTTAACCCAATTTGGAATTGTTGATTTGAAAGAAAATTCCGGACATGTAGAAATGAAATGGCAAACCCTGCACGAATCAAACCTCGATTATTTCAGTCTGGAACGCTCCACCAATGGCATACATTTTCAACAAGTAGCTCAAAAACTAGCTGCAGGAAAATCGGATGAAACGCTCAATTATTCCCTTGTTGATCCTGCTCCACTTTATGGAGAATCAATTTATCGTATTAGAGCTCGCAGCTTCAAGGGAGAAAGCGCTATAACATCCATTCGCAATGTGCATTTCGATGCGCCCACCGCATCTTTGGGAATTCGCTATGTAAGTCCCAATCCTTTCAAAGAGAACTTCTCCGTTTCCTATCGTTCGTTAAGCGCAAACGATGTAAACGTGAAAGTAACAAGCATTAGTGGCCAAGTAATGTATTCTGGAATAATGCAGCCAGAAATCGGTCGCGATAACAATTTTCAATACAAAGAAGCCGCATCATTAAGACCCGGAATTTATTTCCTAAGCCTTTTGCAAGGCGATGAACAAAAGACCATCAAAATAGTAAAACAGCTATGAGTAAAAAAAGATTGATTTTTTAATCGAAACCAATCATTCTTACATCATTGATTATTAATCTCAACCATTACAAAAACAATAATCCCCAATAATATCAATACAAGCAGCGAATTTACCAAAGTCCTTAACGCAACAAACTTACATCTGTAATGCTTCACTGCAGCTTTGGACTTCTTCGCTAAACCCCACAAATACCTTTGACGTATCAATCTTCAAAAACTCATACACTATGAAACGCACATACTTTTACTCTTCAATTATCGCTGGACTCATGTTGCTTTCGACAGCAACCCAAGTAGATGCTCAGGCAGTATCTAATTCCGGAGAATCACTATTAAACAAGTCGTCTTTAAAACAAGATTCGGCAAACACGTTCATTTCATTTTCACCTGTCTATCTCGATGGTAAAACATACGTTCGTTGGCTGGTGAAGAATGATAAGAAAGACGGAGTTTTTGTTGTTGAGCGCTCTGAAAACGGAACTGATTTCGAAGCATTGGGATTCCGTGACCGCGTTGGAACCAAACTTTTGGTAAACCTATTTTATTCGTTTGTTGACGAAGAACCATTACAAGGCGACAATCATTATCGTGTGATGCAAGTGGGCGCCGATAACACATACCGATACAGTTCGGTTGTTAAAGTAAAAACGCCTATGCAACCGCAACAAGTTGGATCATCGGCTAATGTTGGAACAGAACTCCCTCTTGAATCGAAGTAATATCTATAAAACAATCTCATGAAAAAGCATTCTACCAGACTATCACATAAGGTAAAAACTAAAACGAGTATCCGCTATCGTTTTGTAGCAGTTACTGGAGCACTCGCAGTTGGAGTTTTCTCACTTGCTCTCATATACGATATGCTTGGAACAGCCGAAGTTTCGGTTGCAAATAATCGTGTGAACGGTATTGAAACACTCGCAGAATTTAAGTTTCGTAAAGAAATTCAATTCGATCAAAGTCAATTAGTAAGCAGTGCATCCTTGAAGGATTTTCCGGTGATGATTAACATCCAGGACAATGACTTAAAATCGGTTTCCAATGGAGGAAATGTGATAAGTGATCAAGGATTCGATATTCGATTTACCAAGTCGGACGGTGTTTCATTATTGGAATATGAAATTGAATCGTATAATCCTCAAACTGGTGAATTGCTTGCTTGGGTGAAAATGGATGAATTAAATAGTACCAAAACTGCTCCGGTCTATATTTATTTCAGCAATAAATTTGCAGCCGACGAAAGTTCTCAAAACGCTTGGAATAAAACGTATCGTGGTGTTTGGCATTTGAAAGGAGCTTTAAGTTCGAAGATTCCTCATTCAAATCAATTTGCACAACAAGTAAATCCAGCTGG
>CAXNGM010000064.1:0-9050 GCA_964201695.1 Bacteroidia bacterium
GCTATGTTGACCACCTACCTTTTTGGCAAGCCAAGCAACGTTTGAAGAGGCAGAATCGATTTCGTAAGTTAGAGCAACAGCTGAAGCTTCAGCTACTTTACCACTTTCTTCAACTTTAGAAGATCCGCCACAACTTGATAATACTAATGCAGCGCAAACGGCTGGAATAAAAAACATTTTGTTCATTTGAATTGGGTTTATTTATTATTAAAAATTGATTGTTGATTTCCGTCCTTTATCGAGCAAGTGATTGAGCATCATTACTTCAGCTTGTGAAAGTGAATCCGTTCCAAAATGAAACTCCTCATCAACGACATCTATTTTTGCAAGTATACTAAGTCCAGCTTCTGTTATTTTAACATCTACTGATCTTCTATCTATTGCATTGATAGTTCGAACAACCAAGTTCTTTTCTCTCAATTTCTCAACAATACGAGAAGCATTGGATGCTTTATCTAGCATGCGATCTATGAGCGAATTAATGGAAGTGCTGTTGGGATGCTGTCCTCTTAAAATGCGAAGAATGTTAAATTGAGGTAACGTTAATCCGAATTCCTTCAGTATATGAAAACTCTTCATATTCATATTGTTTGCTGTGAACAATATGTTTATTGCAGCTTTCTGATTTTCGTTTTTGAATGTTTTCTGATGAATTTCCTCTTCGATTTTCATTTTGGGGCAAATGTATGCACTTACATTATATGTACATACATCTAATACAGATAATTATATTAAAGCCCTCATTATCTGATATTTTAATTTTTTCGATTACAATTTATCTGATTGCCAAAGCGCGCTAATTGAGTTTAAAATAAGAAGCTCGTGTCAAAATCTTGATTTAAATCAAGTAACATTCATTAAAATAGAATAAGGATAATGTGGTTTCGAAATGTATTTTTACACCATGAATAAAATCGAACATCTAGGAATTGCAGTACGTGATCTTTCAAAAGCACAAGAAGTTTTTAATTTGCTGCTGAACAAGGAGCCATACAAGATGGAAAGTGTAGAGCGTGAAAAGGTGAACACCTTGTTTTATGAATTAGGAGAAAGTAAAATTGAATTACTCGAAAGTACCGCTGAGGATGGAACTATTTCAAAGTTCATAGAAAAGCGTGGGGAAGGATTTCATCATGTTGCCATTGCTGTTGATGACATTATTTTTGAAATGAATCGTTTAAAAAATGCAGGGTTCGAATTATTGAGTGATGAACCCAAAACGGGAGCTGATAACAAACTGATTTGCTTCTTGCATCCAAGATCGACGGGAGGTCTTTTAATAGAACTCTGCCAGGATGCCAATTAACGATTGATTAATATTCAATTCCATTGCAAAATTTCCTGTATTTTTCGCCTTTCAATTTCAAAATATTATGAAGTATATAGCCATCGACTCCGCATTGTATATCGAGAATCGCAAACGTTTTATTGCGAAGATGAAACCCAATAGTATGGCCATTTTTGTTTCGAACGATGAAGTTCCCCGCAGTGCGGATGCAACTTATACATGGCGGCAAAATCCTGATTTGTTCTATTTAAGTGGAATTGATCAGGAACAAACGATGTTGATTTTATTTCCCGATTGCCCCAATCCTAAAATGCGTGAAGTCTTGTTTTTGCGCAAGACCAGCGAACATATTGCCATTTGGGAGGGTCACAAATACACGAAAGAAGAAGGTAAAACGGCTTCTGGAATTGAGAATATTGTTTGGTACGATTCTTTTGAGTCGACTCTTCATGTTTTATTGACTTATGCACAAACGATTTACCTCAATCAGAACGATCACGACAGAGCGGTTACGGGTGTTGATTCGAGAGAATTACGTTTTGCGAAAGAACTAAAATCGAATTACCCGCTTCATACCTATGAGCGAAGTGCACCCATGATGCATGCTTTGAGAGCAATCAAATCGCCACTTGAAATTGCGTCAATGCAAACGGCTTGTGATATTACAGAGAAAGCGTTTCGTCGTGTTTTGGGTTTTGTGAAACCGGGCGTATGGGAATATGAAATTGAAGCAGAGATTATTCATGAATTTATTCGCAACCGTGCAAGTGGTCATGCATACAATCCGATTATTGCTTCGGGACCTTCCGCCTGTGTTTTGCATTATGTAGAAAATAACCGACAGTGTAAAGATGGCGATGTGATTTTGATGGATTTTGGTTCTGAATACGGCAATTACAATTCCGATTTAACGCGTTGCATTCCTGTGAATGGGAAATTTACTGCGCGTCAACGGGCTGTTTACGATGCCGTTTTACGCGTCATGAAATATGCGAAAACCATGCTTCGTCCAGGTACCCGTTATGAGGAATACGTGAAAAATGTTGGTTTGGCAATGGAAGAAGAATTGATCCTTTTGGGATTGATTGATGCTGCTGCGGTGAAAGTTCAGGATCCGGAAAATCCATTGTACAAGAAATATTTCATGCATGGAACTTCGCATTACCTCGGATTGGATGTTCATGATGTAGGTTACCGTTATGCGCAATTCGAAGCAGGTATGGTGTTTACCTGCGAACCGGGAATTTACATTCCAGAAGAAGGATTGGGCATTCGCTTAGAAAACGACATTCTACTCACCGAAAATGGGAACTTCGATTTGATGGGCAACATTCCTTTGGAAGCTGAAGAAATTGAGGATTTGATGAAATTATAAACCTCAGTTCAGTATTTGAGATTCTTTTATGCGCTTGCCGATTTCTATCGAGTATCGGTTAGATGCAGATAAATTCATGTGGTGTTGCTCAAAGAAATTGTCTTTAGATTTACTATAATCACTTTGGGAATAATCCCAAAAACCCGCACCTAATCGCTTAGCTAAATTTTGGTAATACAATAGAATTGTGGAGTGATGGGCAATGTGTTTAGTGTAGTCAACGAATTGTGGCGCAAATACAAGTAATAATTCAATTCCTTCATTTCGTAAAGACTGAAGAAATAATTCATGCCGCTTCATCAATGAAGGATCAAATTTCGCAATAAGATTTTTAGAAATTATTTGTTTGTAAGTTGCCTCATTCCAAGGTCGATCAAATCCTAAGAATCCTTTCCTTTTTCGCACTGATTCATCACATGGTGTATTGGTCAGACAGCGCCACATTGCTTCAAAACAAATATCGGCTTCAAAATAACGAACAGGAGGAAAATATACGCGCATGGGAAATAAGCCCATACGGATACATTGGCTTGAAATTAGTGAATCATCGAGATAAGGGAAATATTGCTGTGGCTGTAATATTTCCTTACGATTATAATAGGTTTCGTCATCAACATTGAAAATAATCAACTTTGGTTTACTATTAAACTGACGATAATATTTGTAACGATATTCTTGTTGAATGGAGGTCATACCATCCATTCCTAAATTGTAGGTTTCATTTTCCAACAAACTATCGAGAATATCGGTATTGTAATGAATCCAAGCCCTTGAATTACCTATAATAAGAACATCTGGTTTTTTTTTAAGTAGTTTTAGTTCATTCCAATTATCAAAATAAACTTCATTGGAAGTTGTTAATTCGTAAGTCACCAATCGCTCAACCCCCCATAAGATTGATGTAAATAAAATCAAGAATACACTTAGTCTTAATAAAAATATGCTCATAATACATCAAAACTGAAAATAAATAAACTCTTGAGACTTCGCTCCATAAATAAAAATAAAGTGCAAAATAAACAAGTAAGCAACCCATCGCAATGCAGTTGATTTTATTCCGTCTATCTGTAAGCCATGATCCTTACTGCGATTAAACCACTCAAAAAGCAGCATGACTAAGATAAAATAGAATGGTTTTTTGTAAAGAATCCAAAATGGGGCCCAAATAACATCCTTTGAGAAGATGCCACTATAAATCTGGAAAGCCTGATTCAAATTATCCGAACGAAAAAGAACCCATAAAAGGCAAACAATAAAAAATGTTATACCCATTTTAAGCAAGTCAGTAATTAAAGGAAAACGCCTATTTTCTCCAATTGTATCTATGTTTATACGATTCAAATCAAAAACAAGTAAAGGAATAAATAACAATGCATTAGCAACTCCCCAAGCAATGAATGTCCAATTCGCACCATGCCAGAAACCGCTAACTGTAAAAATAATGAGGGTATTAATTATAGCACGTTTCTTTCCCAATTTACTTCCACCAAGAGGAAAATAGAGATAATCGCGGAACCAAGAACTAAGAGAAATGTGCCAACGACGCCAAAATTCAGAGATATCTCGAGAGAAGTAAGGAAATGCAAAATTCTTCAACAATCGAATTCCAAATAGTTTTGCTGTTCCTAAAGCAATGTCAGAGTATCCTGAGAAATCGCCATATATCTGAAAAGCAAAGAAAATTGCACCGATCATTAATTTATCTCCTGATACATCTCCTGGATGATCAAAATAATCGTTCACATAAGTGGCACAATTATCAGCAATAACCATTTTCTTGAATAAACCCCAAAGTATTTGACGCATACCATCAGCAGCCAATTGAAAATCGAATTTTCGTTTCTTTTGAATTTGAGGTAATAAATGCGTCGCACGTTCAATTGGACCAGCAACAAGGAGTGGGAAAAAACTAACAAATACAGAATAATCAATAAAATTCCGAGTAGCTTTTATTCTTCCATTGTAAATATCTATAATGTATGACAAACCATGAAAAGTGTAGAAAGATATACCCACGGGCAAAATCACTTTCAGCGTCCATAAATCTACCTTGAAGCCAATACCGACGAGTAAATCAGTGAAAGATTCCGCGAAGAAATTATAATATTTAAAGACGCCTAAGAAGCCTAAATTAAATGATATGCTCAGCCAAAACCAGATTTTTTTGTTTTTAATATTATTTGCTTCTTCAATTTTTATTCCCGACACATAATCGAGAAGAGTTGAAAATACTAATAGAAATAGAAATCGATAATCCCAGCACTGATAGAAATAATAACTAGCAATAAGAAGTAGTGCATTCTGAATGACTAGTCGTTTATTATTAAGAAGCCAGTATAATGCAAAGACTATAGGGAGAAAAAAAAGGAATTCTAGCGAATTAAAAATCATGATATCAAAACGAGAAAGCCTAAAATAAGAAATCGAAACAATAAGTAGAAGCCATATAAATTACTCTTTAAGAGGACTAATAGCGAAATTAAAAAAAGAATTGAAGTTTTCTTAGTTCATTCTTGAAAATCGAGTAATATTATAAAGATAAATAATTTGGATAGCGAACTTGGTGAATCGAGCGTACTTCTTCCATCAGGAGTTTTCGGAATGTTTCAATGTTATCTTTTTGAGTCGCAGAAATGAAAATTGCAGGTGCGTTTGTTTTTGCCATCCAGCTTTTCTTCCAATCGTCGAGCGAAAAATTCTCACGCAAAATAGGTGATAAATCATCCTCGTCTTTTTTCACATACGAAAACGCGTCGATTTTATTGAACACCATGATGATGGGCTTATCCATGCTTTTGATGTCAGTTAAAGTTTCATTCACCGCTGTAATATGATCTTCGAAACTGGCATGCGAAATATCCACTACATGTATTAATATGTCTGCTTCACGAACTTCATCCAATGTTGATTTAAACGATTCAATGAGTTGTGTTGGAAGTTTGCGAATAAAACCAACGGTATCGGATAATAAAAACGGAATGCTTTCCAATACCACCTTACGAACGGTGGTATCGAGCGTTGCAAATAATTTGTTTTCGGCAAACACATCCGACTTACTCAACATATTCATGATGGTACTCTTGCCCACATTGGTATAACCCACCAAAGCTACACGAACGAGTTCGCCCCTATTCTTTCGCTGCGTTGCCATTTGCTTGTCGATATCGCGCAGACGATCTTTGAGTTTAGAAATTTTGTCCTTGATAATTCGACGATCGGTTTCAATCTGACTTTCACCGGGGCCGCGCATTCCAATTCCTCCTTTTTGACGTTCCAAGTGGGTCCACATTTTCGTCAAACGTGGAAGCAAATATTGGTATTGCGCTAATTCTACTTGTGTTCTGGCACTTGATGTTCGAGCCCGACCTGCGAAAATATCGAGGATCAGGTTGTTTCGATCCATCACCTTAATTTTCGCTTCTTTCTCAATATTACGAAGCTGAGAAGGCGAAAGCTCATCATCAAAAATGAGCAAGTCAATTTCGTTAGCAAGGATGTATTCAACAATTTGATTCAATTTTCCGCTACCCAAAAATGTTTTACTATCGGGACGATCTAACTTCTGAGTAAATCGTTTTACAGGAATAGCACCGGCTGTTTCTGTTAAAAATGCCAGCTCATCCAAGTATTCATCCAATAATTCTTCGCTTTGATTACGGGTAACAAGTCCTACTAAAACAGCACGTTCCAAATTAATATAGTGTATTTTAAACTGATGTAAATGATGAAGTAAATGTAATTAAATGATGCACAAGCTTGCCAAATAAATCCGAATCTCTGTCCATGCTTGTTTTAATTTATTAATAGACACCTGTTTGTATGAGGTTTTGTGGAATAGAAAAACAATCAAGAAATTCTTATGGATTATTTTTATTTTTTCTTGCTGCTACAAAATATTTTTCCTTTCTTTGCAGCCCTCTAATAAAAATCAAACCGAATAGGTTATGTCAAAAGTTTGTCAGTTGACCGGAAAGCATGCAATGTCAGGAAATAATGTTTCCTTTTCACACCGCAAAACTAAGCGTCGTTTCAATCCGAATCTTTTCACCAAAAGATTCTTTATCCCTGAAGAAAATGCGTGGATCACAATTCGTCTATCTACTTCAGCGTTGAAAACAATCGATAAGATTGGAATTTCAGCTGCATTGAAGCGCATGGAAACTAAAGGCGAACTTTAGTATTCCGAATATATTGTTTTCTTGAAACGTCATTCTTCACAGGATGGCGTTTTCTTTTTTTATTGCATCCAATGAATAAACCTTTTAACATTCACATTTGATGATTCGGTTTACATTTTCTCTTATTGGACTTTTCATTTCAACCCTAAGTATTGCACAACAAGACCTTCACTTTGTGCATCTGCAGGTTAAACCCGATTTTACAACCCGCAGCATTCAGATAATTGCCAATGAAACTTGGAGTGTAAACAAAGGCGATTCTATTTTAAAATTGTTATTATATCCTCAATTCAGCATTGATGAGGTTTTAGTCAATAAAAAATCGGCTCGTTTCGAACGATTGACTGATGGAATTTCAATTCCAATTCCAAAAGCAAGTTCCAAAATTGATCTAAAAATTACCTACCATGGCAAACCTCAAGAAGCTATTCAGCCACCTTGGGACGGCGGTTTTATATGGACCAAAAGTCAAAATGAGAAAGATTGGTTAGGAGTTGCTTGCCAAGACCAAGGTTCGCAGTTGTGGTTTCCATCTCCCCTGCGTTATGACGACGAACCCGATAGCACTCAAATAACGTGTACTTATCCAGCGGAACTATTTTTTAAATCGAATGGGAAATTACACAGCGATTCGAAAGACAACAAAGGCAATCGAACCACTTCATGGAAAGTAAGCTGCCCAATCAATACGTATAATATCACATTAAATATTGGCGATTACACGAAAATCACCGATTCATTTAAACAAGCCGATGGAAGCAAGCTAAGTTTAGAATATTATCCATTAAGTTATAATCGAAGCAAAGCAATTGAGCAATTCAAACAAGTAAAACCTATGTTGAAATGTTTCGAGAAATATTTCGGCAAATACCCCTTTGGAAAAGATGGTTTCTCCGTGGTTGAAACGCCTTATGTTGGCATGGAGCATCAAAGCGCTATTGCTTATGGGAATGGCTATGTAAATGGGTATAACGGGGAAGATTATTCGATGATCGGGCTGGGTTTTGATTTTATATTGATTCACGAATCGGGGCATGAATGGTGGGGGAATTCGGTAAGTGCCAAAAACAAAGAAGACTTTTGGCTTCAAGAAGCATTTTGCACGTACGCTGAATATGTGTACGTTTTTGAACTCTTCGGGAAAGACATGGCCGAAAAATACATCGATGCAAAGAAACAATTGGTTATTAATAAAGCACCCATAATTGGGAAAGATGAAAGTGGTATCGACATGTATACCAAAGGGGCATTAATGATTCATACGCTTCAGCAATTTGCTGCGAGCGAAAAAGAATGGTGGGGAATATTGAAAGAATTTGCGCTGGAGTTTCGCTGGAAATCAATCAGCACAAAGGAATTGGAGAATTGGTTTTCGAAACGATTGAAAAATGTGAAACCTGTTTTCTTTGAACAATACTTAAGCATATCAAATCCTCCAATCCTCAAATTCCATAAGGAAAAGAAAGAAAATACCTATGTTTTCAGTTATAGAATAGAGAATGCGCTCGATGGATTTGCAATGCCCATTGTTCTGAAAAACTCAAAAAATGAAAGGGTGGTTTTGATGGCAAATGGCGAACTGAATTCATACAGCAGTATCGATAATTCTCTTTCTCTCGATTCAACTTCTAGTTATTTTGAGTTGTTGAAGGAGAATGAATAAACTATTTATAAAATCATTCTAGCAATTTTTCTATTTTTACTTCCTTGTTAAAACAACATCGATGAATAAAGCAAATACACTGATTAAAATATCTGTTGCAATAATGTGTCTTTTTACATTTTCTGCTTCAGCACAGTTCACAATCACTCAGCAAAGCGCTGCTAATCTTGTTCAAAATGTACTAGTAGGACAAGGGGTGCAGGTTTCCAACATTACATCAGGTGGTGATCCGGAGCAAATTGGTCTTTTCACCGGCGGTAACTCAGTAAACTTGGGTATCTCAAATGGTGTATTGATGACAACTGGAAATGCTGTTTCTCAGTCAGACCCTAACGGATTGTATTATATAGGTGACCCTGCAAACAGTGGTACAATTTCCTCTTCTTTCGACAATGCAATTGAATTAACTGATGATCCCGATTTGAATGCAATCATTACCAGTTTTGGAGCATCAGGCATTACAAACAATATAGCTGCAATAGAATTCGATTTTATTCCGTCAGGCGATTCAGTAGCATTTAATTATGTATTTGGATCTGAGGAATA
>CAXNGM010000065.1:0-9034 GCA_964201695.1 Bacteroidia bacterium
TAAGCAAGTGAACATAACTGATATTAAAATGAAAATGTGTTTCATGTTTTGGTTTTAGAAGAGTTTTAAATGGACTTTTTTCCGAAAGTCTGAATTTCACGCAAGATGCAGAAAATTGAAAAAACAACAACGTCAATTATGCCAATTAAAGTTTTCATCGAATCTTCATTAGAATCCTTTTTAACTATTGCATTCAAACGCATAATCGCATACATTAGCGAAGCTGTTTCAATAATTGAAATTTGCTGATAATCAAACATTAAAGAAAAAAATACATGGCATTTGATCTTGAAATGATCCGAAACGTTTATGCAGATTTCGGAAATAGGGTAGAGGCAGCTCGTAAAGTTGTTGGTCGTCCGCTTACGTTGACTGAAAAAATTCTTTATGCTCATCTTTGGGAAAGTCCTGCAAATACAGCATTTGAAAGAGGGAACTCTTATGTAGATTTCGCTCCCGATCGAGTTGCTATGCAAGATGCAACTGCTCAAATGGCATTGTTGCAATTCAGTCAAGCAGGTAGAAAAAAGGTAGCCGTTCCTTCATCGGTTCATTGCGACCACTTAATTACTGCGCAAGTTGGATCAAGTAAAGATTTAAGTTCTGCTGTTGATACAAACAAAGAAGTATACGATTTCTTATCGTCAATATCCGATAAATACGGCATTGGTTTTTGGAAGCCGGGAGCTGGAATTATCCATCAGGTTGTTTTGGAAAACTATGCGTTTCCTGGCGGGATGATGATCGGAACCGATTCGCATACAGTGAATGCGGGTGGTTTAGGAATGATTGCAATTGGTGTTGGTGGAGCCGATGCGTGTGATGTAATGGCTGGTCTTGCTTGGGAGTTGAAATTTCCAAAACTAATTGGTGTCAAATTAACGGGTAAACTGAACGGTTGGACTTCTCCAAAAGATGTCATTTTGAAAGTGGCAGGAATCCTTACTGTGAAAGGTGGAACTGGTGCAATCGTTGAATATTTCGGTGAAGGTGCTAATTCTATGAGTTGTACTGGAAAAGGTACTATTTGTAACATGGGTGCTGAAATTGGAGCAACAACTTCTACGTTCGGTTACGACGATTCAATGGAACGCTATTTACGCAGTACAGGTCGCGCCGATGTTGCTGATTTAGCCAATGGAATTCGCGAACACTTAACCGCTGATATAGATGTTTATGCAAATCCTGAGAAATACTTCGATCAAATTATTGAAATCAATTTGGATGAATTAGAACCGCATTTGAATGGTCCGTTTACTCCCGATTTGGCAACTCCGATTTCTAAAATGAAGGAGGTTGCAGAATTGAATGGATGGCCAACAAAAGTGGATGTGGGTTTGATTGGTTCATGTACAAATTCATCTTACGAAGACATCAGTCGCTCTGTATCATTGGCTCGTCAGGCAAATGAAAAAGGCTTGGTTGCTAAAGCCGAATTTACCATTACGCCAGGTTCTGAATTGGTTCGTTATACAATCGATCGTGACGGTTTCTTAGATGATTTCGAGAAAATGGGTGCCAAAGTGTTTGCGAATGCTTGTGGTCCTTGCATTGGAATGTGGAATCGCTTAGGTGCTGAAAAGCAAGAGAAAAACACCATCGTTCACTCATTCAACAGAAACTTCGCAAAACGTGCTGATGGAAATCCCAATACGTTTGCATTTGTAGGTTCACCTGAATTGGTAACCGCTTTGGCAATTGCCGGCGATTTACGATTCAATCCACTTACCGATACATTAACAAACAACAAAGGCGAACAAGTGAGGCTCGATGCTCCAACTGGAGATGAACTTCCTGCGCGTGGTTTTGCTGTTGAAGATGCAGGTTATCAGGCGCCTTCAGAAGATGGTTCAGGTGTAGAAGTGAAAGTTTCAGCAACAAGCGATCGTCTTCAATTATTAGAATCTTTTCCAACGTGGGAAGGTGTCGATTTGAAAGGATTGAAACTACTTATCAAAGCCAAAGGGAAATGTACAACCGATCATATTTCTATGGCAGGACCTTGGTTGAAATTCCGTGGTCATCTCGATAATATTTCCAACAATATGCTTATTGGAGCGGTAAATTTCTTTAACGAGAAAACCGATTCAGTGAAAAACCAGTTGACTGGAGAATATGGTGCCGTTCCAGCAACGCAGCGTGCATACAAAGCAGCAGGAATTGGTTCTATTGTTATTGGCGACGAGAATTATGGTGAAGGATCAAGCCGTGAGCATGCGGCAATGGAGCCACGTCATTTGGGTGTTCGTGCAGTAATGGTGAAAAGCTTTGCACGTATACATGAAACTAACTTGAAAAAACAAGGGATGTTGGCGCTAACATTTGCTAACAAAGAAGACTACGATAAAATTCGTGAAAACGACAGCATCGATATTTTGGGATTAACTTCTTTTGCTCCAGGGAAACCACTCGAAATGGTTCTTCATCACGACAATGGCACAAGCGAAACCATCCATGCCAATCATACATACAATGAAGCGCAAATTGAATGGTTTAAAGCGGGTTCTGCATTGAACTTGATAAAAGCTGCAATAGTCTAATAAATAGGATTAATCGAAATTCAAACGCTTTCCGTTCATTGAATGGAGAGCGTTTTTTTTATGAAATTAGAACTCTAAAACTTTTATTTCCCAAGGTTTTAATTGAAGATTGCCAAGCGTGATATTCTTATTTTCAATCAAATCAAACGCATTGCTCTTGCCTTGAATTCGTTCTGAAAAACGTTCTATTTTAATATTTTTCTCAGAATCGTTTGCATTCATTACCACCATTACCGTTTTCTTTCAATCATATAGGAAATAGGTGTAGATAATTTCTTCGGGAACAAACTGCATAAGTTTTCCTGAATGCAATTCAAGATTTTGATTAGCCAATTCGCTAGTTAGTTGCAAGTGGATATATAGCTCTAAAGAGTGTTTTCTCAGTAGAGTTTGTATCTTTGGTAAAATGTCTATTATAATGGAACGTAACATAATAGTAAGTAGAATAGCGAAAACGATTCATGATAATGATCCGCTAGCTGAGGCATATTTATTTGGTTCAAGAGCTCGAGGTGATTCAAAACCAAATTCTGATTGGGATATTCTTATTCTTGTAAATGAATCTAAAGTTACCAATGATATAGAAGATAAGTTTCGTGATGATTTGTATGATATTGAATTAGATTTAGGTCAAGTTATTTCAACATTTGTGTACCCTAAAGATTACTGGCAAAACACTCTAATTTATTCGCCATTATTTGATAACGTAAAAAAGGAGGGAATTAGATTATGACTATTTCCAATCGAGAGGATTATATAAATTACAGATTTCATCGTGCTGAAGAGTCCTTTGAAGAAGCTCTGATTTTAGCGAAAGAAGAAAGATGGAACGCTGTAATTAATCGATTGTATTATGCTTGCTTTTATGCTGTAATCGCCCTTTTAATTAAAAACAATATTGCTACACAAACTCATGATGGCGCGAGAACTCAATTTGGTTTATTTTTCGTAAAAACTGGAATAATTGACAAAGAATCGGGTAAGCTTTTTTCTAAACTATTTGACTATAGGCAAAAGGGAGATTATGGAGACTTGTTTGATTATGATGAAGAACTAACTATGCCTTTAATTAATAAGGTAAAAGAATTTTTAATTGAAATAAAAAAACATCTTTAAAAAACCACCAGCTATCCGTTCATTGAATGGACAGCGTTTTTTATGTTTAATTAGAATTTTAGAACTTTCACTTCCCAAGCTTTTAATTGAAGATTGCCAAGTGAGATATTCTTATTTTCAATCACATCAAACGCATCGCTTTTGCCTTGGATTCGTTCAGTAAAACGTTCTGTTTTTTTGGTTTTATCCATATCGTTAGCATTCATTTCCACCATCACCGTTTTCTTTCCATCGTTTCGAAAGTAAGTGTAAACGCTTTCTTCGGGGTCAAACTGCATGAGTTTTCCTGAATGCAACACCGGATTGATTTTCGCCAATTAGGTATTTATAGTCAACGTTAATGTCAATAGCCGAATAATATTTTGCTTAAATTTCAACATTAAATTTAAAAAATATTGTATAATTGTAAGAAAAAGTGGAGTCAAGAAAACCACATTAATAAACAGGGAGTTAGCCGAAAATCCATAAGAGTAGACAGAAAATTAAAAAAAATGAAGACAAAAAAACAATTTTCACTTTTATTTACACTTTTCATTGGGTCTGTTTTAATGACTAGTTGTTCTAAGACATTACAAATTTCAAATGGCGCAAGGGATAACAAGCCACTTATTTTTAATGGTGAATATAAAACATCAAATCTTGATGAGCTACAAGTTGATGGTGCGGCATTTTGTGGAATACCTAGTTTCTCGAAAAACAATAAAAACAATCATAAGAATGCTTTTATGTTTACATTTAATGGAGTTGCGTTAGGTAAAACAAAGCGTATATTGCCAGTTTTAAGCTTAATAGCTTATTCATTTGCTACCCAGATGGCTGTTCAGAGAATTTTTGGTCAGGAAACAGTAAAATCCACATACGGTACTGGAACATACAAAACTGGGGAGTATCGTATGGGATTTGTTCCATCATACATTGTTGGATTACCCATTGCTGGTATCTTAAATAATTTCACTTGGAATAATTCTGCTTTAAGCGGCGCTTCAGCAAGTCTTAATTATCGACTTGTCTCAGAAAATCCAAATGTTGATTTATTCTTTTATCCTAAATACGAGATTAAAAAGAATAATGTGTTTTCAGACGATGGAGTTAAATTAAAATACTTATTTGTTCAAGATGCATCTATAAAAGCAAGAGTATCAGGAGCAACACTTATACATAAGTAATACAAACAGCCTTATCAGCTATTTTGCAAAACCGGGGTTTCTCATTTATAATGAGAAATTCCGGTTTTGTGTTATATTTAAATTTCATTAGTATTTCTGTAAATTCCTCAGCGTCGTAAATGCATTCAATGTTTTTGGAAAATATCGAATGCAATATTAACTTCCACGTTACTGCTCTGAATATTGAATTTATCTTGAGTATCGCTTGGACATCCAACCGCAAATCACCTTGCACAAAGCCACTCGAATTGGTTCTTCATCACGACAATGGCACAAGCGAAACTATTCATGCAAATCATACTTACAATGAAGCGCAAATAGAGTGGTTTAAAGCGGGTTCAGCGTTAAACTTGATAAAAGCAGCTATTGTATAATAAAACGATCATTGAATTCAAACGCTGTCTTTTCGCAATGAAGAGATAGCGTTTTTTTATGAAATTAGAATTCCAATATTTTCACCTCCCAGGCTTTTAACTGAAGATTTCCAAGCGAGGTATTCTTATTTTCAATCACATCAAATGCTTCGCTTTTGCCGTGGATTCGTTCTGAAAAACGTTCCATTTTAATATTTTTTTCAGAATCGTTTGCATTCATTACGACCATCATCGTTTTCTTTCCATCGTAACGAAAGAAGGTGTAAACACTTTCTTCAGGGACAAACTGCATGAGTTTTCTAGATTGCAAAACGGTGGTGTTTTTTCGCCAGTTTGCGTGTTATTGGCAAGCATGTTAAAAAGTTCCAGTACAGAGGTTTGCCGATCCATAATTTTTGCCTAAGTTTGATTCAATAGATTGACGAATATGAAAAGCCTAATTTCAAGAATCACTATTGATCAAGACATTTGTCATGGAAAACCAACCATAAGAGGATTGAGATATCCTGTTGAAAATATTTTAGAATTAATGGCTTCGGGAATGTCAATCGAAGAATTAATAACGGATTATCCCGATTTGGAAAGGGACGATTTTCTTGCTTGTCTGGAATATGCATCTAAACTTCTTCATGTAAAAAGTATTCATAGAATCGCTTCATGAAATTTATTGTTGATGCACAGTTACCAAAATCATTATCTAATTTGCTAAAATACAGAGGATTCGACTCGATTCATACTCTGGATTTACCAAATAAAAATTCAACATCTGATAAAGAAATAACAGAAATTGCTATCAATGAAAAAAGAATAGTTATTACTAAGGATAATGATTTTCTTGAGTCGTTTCTATTAAATTCCAAACCTGAAAAATTGATAGTTGTTCGGACTGGAAATATTCCAAATCCAATTTTATTAAAAATATTTGATAATAATCTTGAGTTAATTAATTCAATGATTTTAAGAAGTAATTTGATAGAGATTACGAGAAATGAAATTGCTGAGCACGAATGATTACCAATTAAGAACAGCGCTTAATAAAATATAGGTATTGTGCTTAATTGAAACATTTTGTTTTTGTTACATTCGTGCTGTTTAAGACATCGCGTTCACCAAATCCCAAACTTCTGATGCCCAAAACCGTTGAATATGCAGCGTTTTATTTATCATTATTTAAAACTCCAAAATCTTCACTTCCCAAGCTTTTAATTGAAGATTGCCAAGTGAAATATTCTTATTTTCAATCACATCAAATGCATTGCTTTTGCCTTGGATTCGTTCTGAAAAACGTTCCATTTTAATATTTTTCTCAGAGTCGTTTGCATTCATTACCACCATCACCGTTTTCTTTCCATCGTAACGACAGTATGTGTAAACACTTTCTTCTGGGACAAACTGCATGAGTTTTCCTGAATGCAACACCGGGCGTTTTTCCATTTTCTACTTATGGTCAAGTTTTTAATTAATAGCCTAGCAATATTTTTATTGAATATCAATATTAAAATTAAAAAATATTGTATAATTGTAAAAATTTGATTCAAGAAGACAACTTTCAAAACGGGGAGTATTCTGAAAATCCAAGAGAGTAAGAACAATTATTTTAATTGAAAAATGAAAAATTTAAAATTACTAATTTTAGCAACAATGTTGCTTTCTGTTGAATTTGTTAATGCGCAAATAAAAAAATATTGTTACACGACTATTTCTGGTAAATATCTTGTATCTCTTAATGATGATGAAACAAAAAAAGTCATCTATCAACTATTTGACAATAGCGGGATACTTCAAAAAACCATGCAAGGCACTTGGTCTATGCGCGATGAAGGCTTATATGGCCCAGCTTATAAAATCACTGTAGCTTGGACAGGAATAAATTCGGGTATGCAAGAATTGAAATTTGTGGCCCAGTTCGATGGTAATGGTAACTTACAAGCTATTATTGATAGCCAAAATCGAACATGGAATTCTTGTCGATGAATCGAATCCTTCGATTGGTCATTTGGTGTCTTGAAACATTCTCATAATCGAATAACCTCCCTGCTTTGAAATTGTAGCAGGGAGCGGTTCTCAACAGAGTTTTGCGAGCTGATGCATACCTTTAAAATTAAACCTGCATGCATACACCACTGTATGTATAGGTCATTTATCTGCCTCGCTGTCTTTTCACACTAAAGAGACAGCGTTTTTTATGAAATTAGAATTCCAAAATCTTCACTTCCCAAGGTTTTAATTGAAGATTTCCAAGTGAAATATTCTTATTTTCAATCACATCAAATGCATCGCTTTTGCCTTGGATGCGTTCTGCAAAACGATCTGTTTTTATGATTTTATCCGTATCGTTTGCATTCATTATCACCATCACCGTTTTCGTTCCATCGTAACGAAAGAAGGTGTAAACGCTTTCTTCAGGGACAAACTGCATGAGTTTTCCTGAATGCAACACCGAATTATTTTTTCGCCAGTTTGCTAACTTTTTGAAATAATCGAAAGCAACATTCTCTTCATCATTGCGCCCTTTATTATTGAATTTATTTTGAGAATCGCTTGTCCATCCTCCCGGAAAATCACTTCGCACCAAACCATCCGGATTGGAAAATCCTTTCATTAAAATTTCAGTGCCATAATAAGCTGATGGAATTCCACGCATAGTCATTAGGAATGCAATGCCCATTTTGTATTTACGAATGTCTCCACCAATCATTGATGCAAAGCGACTTAGATCGTGGTTATCTAAAAAAGTGACATTGTTGTTTGGGTTTTGGTAAAGAAAATCTTGGGCTAGTGTATAGTAAATCCGTGAAACTCCTTCCGTCCATCCGAATGGTTTTGTGAGAGCTTCAATTAAAGCAAAATATACTTGAAAATCGACCACCCCATCTAAACCAGTATTGAAATCCTTGCGCGATTTAAAGTCTTTGGTAAAGTAGGATTGAACTCCAACGCCATGTTCCCAAATTTCCCCAAAGAGGTTCAAATTGGGATATTCGCGATGCAAATCAGCCGATAATTGCGCCATGTATTTTTGATCGGGATACGAATATGTATCAATCCGATAGTCATCAACGCCGGCATATTCAATCCACCAAATGTAGTTTTGAGTTAAGTACTTCGCCACATGTGGATTTTGTTGATTTAAATCGGGCATGTGTCTATCAAACCATCCATCGCTAAATAATTTACGGTCATTTTCGGATGCATATGGATCGAGCAGGGAAGGAGCACGGTAGCTTGTCTTGGTGAATGTATCCCAATGATGAATATAATCTTTCGAAGGTAAATTATTGAACATCCAATGATGAATACCCATGTGATTCGGCACAATGTCCATAACCATTTTCATTCCTCTAGCATGCATTGAATCAACTAAATCGCAATACAATTTGTTAGTTCCTAAACGCGGGTCAATTTTATAATGATCGGTAATTGCATAACCATGATAGGATGTTTTAATCTCATTGTTTTCCTGCACAGGATTTAACCAAAGAGATGTTGAACCGATATTTTGCAAATAATCGAGATGATTCATTATTCCTTGTATATCGCCACCATGACGATAATACATCGAATCTCGATTCAAGGCCGTTTCATTCATTCCAGCTATTACATCATTTTTAGAATCTCCGTTCGAAAAGCGATCGGGCATGATGAGGTAAATGAAATCGGACGTGTTTACTCCTTGCGCTTTTTTCTTCGAGTTACGTTGAAGAAGTTCGTATGCGTAAGTATATTTTTTATTCCCTAATTTGATTTCAATGGGACAAATTCCGGGTTTTGTGTCCTTGCCAATATTTAATGTTAGGTACAGATAATCGGGACTTTCGGCAGGTTCAACCTTTTCAAG
>CAXNGM010000066.1:0-8960 GCA_964201695.1 Bacteroidia bacterium
ACACTAACAACTTCAGGTTGTCTTTGCCAGCCTCGGTAATTTATTCCGTGATATCCGATATGAAAGAAGTAACGCACGCTGCAAATGTAGGGCTGATTCTATTCAACTTCGGCATAGAAATTCCGCAGAAATTCTTCCATGAAATGATGACGTTGATTGGCCAGTTCTTTCCCAGTTTCAGTGTGCATTCTGTCGCGAAGCAAAAGTAGCTTTTCGTAAAAATGATTGATGGTTGGCGACCTGATAGCCTTGTATTCTTCTTTGGTTAAATTCAATTGCGGAGGAATTTCGGCATTGTAAATTTCCCGATTTTTATAACCTCCGTAATGAAACGTTCTTGCAATTCCAATGGCTCCGATGGCATCGAGTCGGTCAGCATCTTGAACCACTTGCAATTCCAAGGAATCAAAATCGCGCTCAAAGTTTCCGCCTTTAAAAGAAATGTTTCGGATGATTTGCTCCACATGATCTATGATTTCCGAATCAACATTTAAGGAACTTAAAAATGCAATTGCTTTTTCAGGACCAATGTTTTCGTTTCCATCATGGAATTTGGAATCGGCAATGTCGTGCAATAATGCAGCAAGTTCAACCGTAAACAAATCGACATTTTCTTTGGCAGCAATTTTCTTTGCGTTTTTCCAAACCCGTTCAATGTGACTCCAATCGTGGCCAGCTTCTGCCTGTGCGAGTTCAGTTTTGACAAATTCGCAGGTTTTGTGAATGATAATTTGTTTATCCATTGTTCAATTTAATCAAGTAAAATCCCATTCAATTTCATCAACAATGTTGCATTATTCGATGTCGAACAGCCCGATTTTAACGTGTAATCGAAGCTTAATTCATTCCCAATAATTTCAGAATCGAAATGGTAATTCTTTATTTTTCCGGGATGTTCTGTTTCCAAATTGCTCAATGCTGCATCGTGGCTTGCGAGAATTCCCAATGCATTTAAAGTAATCAGGTTTTTAATAATACCGATAGTTCCAGCTTGTTTGTCACCTGCGTTTGTACCGCGCAAAGGTTCATCAATTAAGAAAAGCCAAGCTGCATCGCTGTTTCGGATGCTTGTTAAGAGTGCTTGTAGACGACTAATTTCTGCTTTGAAATAGGAAATTCCTTCTTCCAAATCGTCGGTAATGCGCATGGAAGTGTAAATGCGCAAAAGTGGAAACTGAGCCGATTTAGCCGCAATGGGCAATCCGAGATAAGCCAAGGTGGCATTCAATCCAATGGCTCTTAACCAGGTGCTTTTTCCGGTCATGTTTGCTCCTGTAAGCAACACCATCTTTTCATTTTCGCCTAGTGAAAGGGTATTGGAAACGGCTTTTTCGGCATGCAATAAAGGATGAAAAAGGCCTTCAGCCTGCATGCTATGTTGAGAAGTAAATTGAGGGAAATTGAAATTCGGACGTTGAAACGCAAAGTTTGCAAGGGAAATAGAATATTCCATATTAGCCATGTTTTTCAAACTTTTTTGCAAGGCATTTCGGTTATTCTTTTTCCACGTCTCAATCTCCACCAAACAATGATAATCGAACATAAAAACAATATTCATCACAATGCCCATAAAGCCGTTCAATCGCACATCGAAACGATTGAGAGCTCGATGTAAGTCTTTGATTGCCTGCAGCGAATTTTGAGCATCTTTTTGAATTTCCGAAAGATTGGAATGTTCAAATTTTAGTTGGGAAACATAGGCCAAAAGTGCTTCGTGATGCGCAATAGTTTTGACAATTCCGGAATGTTTTTGATGAATGAAATTGATTTGTTTGATGGTTGTCCCCAGCATGATAAAATTCAATGTAAGAGCCGTTGAAAGGCACCAACCTGGTAGGAAATTAAACGAAAAACCAAGAATTGAAATCAATGCAATGGCTGAGAAAATCCATCGTCCATATCGAATTAATGGTTTTTGTGATAAAGAAATTTCTTCGTTTAGCCAGTTCTCAATTTGGGATGCAGGTGCGGGATTTTCCTGTTCACTCAACCCATGCACTCTGAAATGCAACAAGGTTTCGGGTTGGTTCTTCAATTCCGAAATAATGGCTTGCTTTTGAATGAGTTCTTCTTTGTTTAATTGGGGATTTAACAGCGCACCGGCAAGCAGAGTTCTGCCATCGAAAGTCAATGTGCGATTGAGATAATGCCAAAGACTGTGTTTTCCAAACAGATCCAAATCGTGCGCAAATGGATGTTTTAAATCGAGTAAATCTGCACCAATGTCAATTCCCGACGGTTTTCCTATCAGGGCATTGCATTCTAGTTGGATAATTTGGAGTGCTGTTTCCGATTGATGCAATTTTTTCTTTTGTTCGAGACTTCGTTTTACTGCGATTAAAAATGCAGTCAATGACAGTGTGAAAAGAATACTTCCTGTTAAATAATGATGTTGATACAGAAATAAAATGGCAATTAGAATTGCTACAAACAGCGCAAGTCTAAAAGTAGAAATGACTTTAATTTTTCGGCGAATCAGAATAATATTCGCATCGATTTTGCTGCGTTCCTGATTATACCATTGCTGCGGATTAAGCTCCATTTTACTGCTAATAAATTGTCTAATTATGGAATTAAATTTTATTCCATTTCATAATAAAATCATTCATAAAATATCCATCGCCAATATCAAAATCGGCAACTTCTTCAATAACAAAACCCTGTTTAAAATAGAAGTTAATGCCTTGGTAATTTTGTCGGTTTACTTGAAGTCGAATGCAATTTATTTCGGGAAATTGTTTCAATAATAGTTGAAATGCTGCAGCTCCGATTCCTTTGCGCTGTTGATCTTGTAGAATGTAAAATTTATTGATAAACGCCTCTGAATTTTCACGCAATTCGATGGAAATAAATCCCAAATCCTGCGCATCATTATCCAATATAAAATACTTCTGTTCTTCTTTGGAAATTTGTTTTTCAATATTTTCCAAATTGTACATTTTATTCAACATAAAACGCACTTGTTCTTCGCCAATGATGCTTGGATAATGTTTCCACCAAATAGATTCTGCTAGACGCTGAATTAAAGAAGCATCAGACAAAATAGCTCTGCGAATCTGCATTGTATCAAAAGAATTTACGATTAACCTGGAAGTCTTGGAATTTGTTTTTCAAGCATCTGAATTTGCTTCACCACCTCTTCGTTTTTCGGTTTTGCCGCTTTTGCCTTTTTGAAATATTCTTTCGCAATACGGTAGTTCTGACGTTGAATTTCCATCGAACAAAGTTGCAAGCAGGTTGCAGCTAAACTTTCATTGTCTTGAATGCCCACTTTCAACGCTTCAATGAGGTGTTGTCGAGCTTCTTTGTTATTGCCTTTGCGAAGTTCAATAAACCCAAGCTGCATCAAGTTACTGCCTTTCATATCTCCCGCCAAGGTAGAATTCGTTTTGAGACTCTTGCGGATATTGTCTTCGGCCTTTCCAAGATCGTCGGTTGCCAAAGCCAAATTACTTTGCAACATGTAATACGCCATTCGGATTGGCTTGAAAAGCAATTTCGGAAATTTGATGAGCTGGATATAATCCATCGCTTTATCAACATCTCCTGAAGCAACGGCCTCTTGCACCAAACGCATGGTGCCCATCATAAAATAAAGAACTATTGAAATAACTGCTACAACATAGCAAATCCAAGCTAAAACGTTATCGAGGTAAAGATGTGATACAATACCAAAAGCAATGAGTCCAATAATGAAAAATGGACGATACAAAATATAGAAACGCAGGAGTTTCATCATAATCAATCAGAATAGGTTGTTGAATACCTAATTTGATATTCAACGTGCAAAATACGTGAATAAAGTCCGAATTTCCATAGGTTGTTCACAAATGCTTGGTTGAAAATTTGAAATCCCTGAACCATTCTGTTTATCTACTTTTAACCAAAATTCAATTCATGGCTTTAAGTAGAATTTGGTCCGCATTTATTTTGATTGCGCTTGCAGTGGCGAGTTGGAAAGTCTTTCTATTGGGCGATACCGAGCTTTTTAGTAGGATGGTTACAGGCGCCGATACTGGAATCATCGACACTTGTAAAACTGCCATCAGCATTTCGATGGGACTCATTGGTATCATGGCTTTGTTTATGGGATTGATGAGTATTGCCGAAAAAGCGGGCGGAATTCGTTTATTATCCAAACTGATTGGTCCTTTTTTCAGCCGCTTATTTCCAGAGATTCCCAAAGGCCATCCAGCAATGGGGCACATGATGATGAATTTCTCGGCCAATTTGCTTGGTCTTGATAATGCTGCAACGCCGTTTGGAATTAAAGCCATGGAAAGTTTGCAAGAAATCAATCCCGATAAAACCACCGCCAGCAATGCACAAATCATGTTTCTGTGTTTGCATGCATCCGGATTAACGCTTATTCCTGTTAGCATCATCGCAGCACGAGCATCTTTGCATGCTCAGAGTCCCACCGATATTTTTGTGCCTTGCATGATTGCTACGTTTGTTGCTACCATTGCCGCCATGTTGATTGTTTCCTGGAAGCAAAAAATACGAATTCTCCAACCTGTAATTCTCGCATGGATTGGTGGAATTTCATCACTCATTGCATTATTGGTTATTTATATTCAATCGCTCGATTTACTTCATGTACAAAGCTTTTCGGGCATGTTGAGCAATGGCATCATTCTCTTTATTTTCCTCATTATTGTAAGTGGAGCATTGTATAAAAAGATTAACATTTTTGATGCATTTGTAGAGGGTGCAAAAGGAGGATTCGATACCGCCATTCGCATCATTCCTTTCTTGGTTGGAATTCTTGTCGCCATTAGTATGTTGCGAACAAGCGGTACGTTCGATGCAGTTATTTTAGGAATGAAGAACCTGTTTGCCATGCTTGGCGCCGATACAAGTTTTGTGGATGGTTTACCTACCGCGCTTATAAAACCGCTCAGTGGAAGTGGAGCCCGCGGAATGATGATCGATACCATGACCACTTTTGGTCCGGATTCATTCCCTGGTCGATTGTCTTGTATTTTACAAGGTTCTTCCGACACTACGTTTTATGTTGTTGCTGTCTACTTTGGAGCCGTAAGCATCCGAAACACTCGCTACGCAATTCCTGCTATGTTGCTCGCCGATTTGGTTGGTGTCATTACGTCGATTGTTTTAGCCTATGTGTTTTTTGGGTAGGATTTAAAAGCGATTAAACGAATAACGAATTTTGAATTATGGATAAAAATATTTAGACTGTGATTTAACAGCGTTTTTTTTCAGTGTAGATTCATTTAATTACAAAAGATGTTATTTTAAATTTCATTTAGTATAAAAAAATTGAAATATATTTTTATATTTTTTCTATAACAAGTTGATGTTAATAAGCATTAACATGAATATTTTATGTTAGTTTTGATTATTCACATTCCATATTATCCTCAATGCATTTATATTAAATGAAAATAATCTTAATTCTTTTAATCATAGTCTCTAGCACTTTTTTAAAAGCTCAAAATGATACATTAAAAGAATGCTATTTTAATTACCAGTTGGCCTTTTCTGAGGGGAAATATGATAGTGCGCTTGTATTTATTGGATTAAGTATCAAAGAACTTGAAAAGGAAGGAATAAATGATACAACGTATTCAAATATTCTTTTCGAAAAGGTAAATGTGCTTTTTTCGTTGAATCGATTTACAGAGGCATTAGAAATTGCTGAGATTGCTTTTCCTATTGAGAAGAGATTTGTTGGAGATAAACATATTTATACTGCAAATAGTTATGATGTTTTTGCTATGATTTATTTCTCAATGGAAGGTAAAGATTCTCTGGGATTCAATTTTGCCATTAAATCATTAGAATTAAAAAAAGAACTTCTAGGTGATTATCATCCAGAAGTTGCTATTAATTTGAATAATATAGCTCAAATCTATTCTCAATTTGGCAAATTTGAAAAGGCATTGCCATTTCAGGAACAAGCAATGGTTGCATATAAAAAATCTTTTGGAGATGAGCATCTCGATTTTGCAACGAGTGTCAACAATCTAGCGCTAATTTATTTTGAAATGGGGCTGTATGAAAAGGCATTGCCATTAAATGAATTAGCATTTAAAACATATAAAAAATCTCTTGGAGAGGTTCATCCAGACGTTGCAATGAGTTTAAATAATCAAGCTCAAGTATATTACAAATTGGGACAATACGATATGTCTCTGCAATTTCAGAAGCAAGCACTTAATATTTACATAAAATCGCAAGGAGAGAATCATCCGAATGTGGCAATTAGTATAGACAATCTATCACAATTGTACCAAGATATCGGTCAATATGAAAGGGCTTTACCATTGAGTGAGCAAGCATTGGAAATCAGAAAAATTGCATTTGGTGATGTGCATGCAGATGTTGCAATAAGTTTAAATAATATTGCTCTTTTGTATTTTGAATTAGGACAAAATGCAAAGGCATTGTCAATGAATGAGCAAGCATTATTAATTCGAAAAAAAGTTTTGGGTGAAAATCATCCGGATGTTGCAATAAGTTTAAATAATCTAGCACAGTTGTATTTTGAATTGGGTCAATATGAAAAGGCTTTACCATTTCAAGAGCAAGCATTTGAACTTTTAACTAATTATCGTGGTGATTATCACCCTGATGTTGCCATGAGTTTAAATAATCTAGCGAAATTGTATTTAGTATTGGAACAAAAAGAAAAGGCATTGTCAATGAACGAACAAGCTTTGGCAATTCGTAAGAAAGTTTTAGGCGAAAACCATCCAGATGTTGCGATGAGTTTAACTAATCTTTCATACTTGTATTTAGAAATGAACCAATGTGAAAAGGCATTGCCATTGAATGAATTAGCACTCAAAATATACCGGAATTCTCTTGGGGAATATCATCCAAAAGTTGCAAAGAGTTTAAATAATCTAGCGAATATTTATTCCAAAATGGGTCAATATGAAAAATCTTTGACAATTAATGAAAAAGTATTAAAAATTCGAAAAAAAGTTTTTAGCGAGGATCATCCTGATGTTGCAAAGAGTTTAAATAATCTAGCTCAAGTGTATTACGAGATAGGACAACTTAATAAAGCAATACCATTAATGGAGCAATCTTTAACTATAGAAAACAAACAGTTAAGAGTAATTCTTCCAAGCCTTTCCGAAGAACAAAAAATAAATTTCCTCAAGCTGCATTCGAGTTCGTATGAAATGTATGATGCACTTGTTTTAGATTATCCTCGTTATAAAGCCCAATCAACAAAGACTTCATTTAATAATTCTCTGTTATTAGGAAATGTTACCATGCGTTCGAACGAATTAATGCGCAATAGTATTTTAAATTCGAACGATACTATTTTAATTGAGAATTTTGAAAATTGGCTTGGGCTTAAACGTCAGTATACGAATTGTCAATCCTTGTCTTTGGAAGAAATTAAAAGGAAGGGCATTAACCTAAAAGCACTTGAAGATTCTATTGATTTCAATGAGCGATCGCTTTCATTGCGATCACAGCTGTTTCAAACAGAACAAGAAAAACTTCAGTTGAACTATGAAACGTTGAAATCTCGATTGGCAAAGGATGAAGCATTTTTAATGTTTCATAGTTTTGATTACTTCAATGGAAAATCCTGGGCCGATTCAGTGCTATATGCTGCGTATGTAGTTCGTTCCGATCAAAAAGAACCTCAATTTGTAAAGCTATTCGAACAAGCTCAATTGGATTCATTGATGATGGCTGAAGATGTTTCTTCGATGATGAGTAACTTATACAAACCTTCCGATTCGACATTGTATAATTTGGTTTGGAAGCCCATTGCTCGATATTTAATGGAAGCAAAAAAAGTATACGTTGTTCCCTCGGGTCAATTGCATAAATTGGCTTTTGCGGCCATTGGTGATGGAACCGGAAATGTGCTTTCCGATTCATATGAAATCCACCAAGTATTAAGTGCGCAGGATTTTGTTTTTCCATGTAATACGAGTGTTTTTAATAATGACGATAAATCGACAACGGCTAGCATTGCACTGTTTGGAGGGATTAATTATGATCAATCAAACACAGTATCTACAGGGCAAGATTCCGCTTATTTTAATCCACTGTCGCTTTTATCTAATGACATAAACCGCAGAAGTACATTCAGGTATTTGCCCGCAACACAAAAAGAGATTGAGGGCATTCAACGACAGTTTGCACAAAACAATAAAACAACGCTAAGCTACAGTGGATTAGAGGCAACAGAGTCTTCATTGAGAGCTTTAGAAGGAGATAAAGCCCCAGTAATCCTTCACATTGCTACTCATGGTTATTTTGCCCCAGATTCGAAAAAAGAGTATGCTAAATCCTTGAAACAAAAACTTGGAGAAGCAAACCGTTATACAGTAGCTGATAACCCATTGCTTCGTTCGGGCTTGATGATGGCGGGAAGTAATGCATCTTGGAAGGGGACATCCACCTTACCAGCTGAAGTTGATGGCATACTTACCGCTCAAGAAGTTTCCAATCTAAATCTCTTAAACACACAGCTGGTGGTTCTTTCAGCTTGCGAAACAGGCTTGGGCGATATAAAGGGTAGGGAGGGAGTGTTTGGTCTTCAGCGGGCTTTCCGCATGGCAGGTGCTAAATATCTATTGCTGAGTTTATGGCGCATACCTGACGAAGAAACATCGGAATATATGCAACTATTTTACTCAGAGCTGCTTAAGCAAAATGACATTGCAAAATCCTACAAATCCACCCAACGCTTTATGCGCCAGAAATATCCGAACTCTCCAGTGAAATGGGCTGGGATGGTTTTGGTGGAGTAATGAAATGTCGAATTAAAAATTTACTTTTGGTTTAATTAAACTTCGAAATTCTGAATTTAGTATCGCTATAGCTGAGTATGAAAAAGTATTATTCAATAATCAATTTAATTTGTTTATTTCTCCTTTTTTCATTGAATTCTCATGCTCAATCGAAAGCATATATTGATAAGTTAGTTAATACGATTTATGATAATTTAAACGAAGCAA
>CAXNGM010000067.1:0-8902 GCA_964201695.1 Bacteroidia bacterium
AATATATTTTTCCACTAAATGAACATTGGTTTTTAATGAAGGAAAAATTACAGATTGTGTTTCAGTAATTATCATGTTTTTATCCATTAATTGATTGTATTGAAATAGGTTTTTACCATGTTTTTATAAAACGGAGTAAACGATGGCGATAGTGTTTTTAATAGTTCCGTTTCTTGTTGCATTTGACGTGTATACTGATCGAAGACAGAAATGTTACGTTTCTGTTCAATTTTATTTTCATTTGATTCCCGCTTATTATCTAGCTCTCTTTCGCGCTCGGCCTTTTCAGCTTCTAATAAGCGAGTCATAATTTCTTGCTGACGACGCATGGTCTCTAATGTAATATTTTTATTGACAATGTCGGTTTCTGTTTGTTCCATTTTGTTTGAAATGTTTTTTAGATCACCCAATGAGCCGGATGTGCCATTTTTCATCATTTCATTCATCATCTTTTGTAATTCATTGCGAAGCATCTCTTGTTGAGCTGCCATACGCGCTAATTGCTCGCTTCCCATACTTCCTTTAGAACCAGAACCGGGTTTTTCTCCTGGTTTAGGGCCGGGTTTGCCTTGACCTTCTTTCATCTGTTTCATTTGTTCATTAAGCTGCTCTTGCAATTGTCTTAATGTGCTCATTGAAGGTTTACCGCTACCTGGTTTTTTGTTCTTTCCGGGTTTTTTACAGCTTCCGCTACCTTCTTTTTGCTGCATTTGTTGAGCCATTTGCTGCTGCATCTGTTCAGTAACTTCACTAATCATTAACGCTAAATTATTAACAGATGTCATAACAAATTGCTGTCTTGAGGCAGCATTCTGACTTTGTCTTTCCGCCAAATAAGATATCGTCTTATCTAGATTCATATTAATAGAACTTATTTCTCTGTTAATAAACGATTGAATTTCAACAACGCGTTTACTCAAAGCTAATAAAGAATCTTCAATTGCTTTGGCATTATCTTTAACTTTCTTTTGATCAGCGGTTATTTTAACATAAAGCGGATTTTCTATTGGGGTTCTTTGGAGTTGTTTCATGAGCAACTCTTGGTCGAAAGAAAGCTGTAAAAGATTTTCCAAAATCTCACGAAGTTTCGATACATCTTCTTCCAAACTCTCTTGTTCGGACGATTCTTTCATCTTCTTCATGCTATCGCTCATTTCCTTCATCTTTTGAGCAGCGCTCTTCTGAGATTTTGAAGCTTTACCCGATTTGTTTTGTTGCATCTGTTCGGAGCTGTTCTTCATTTCCTGTTGAATTTCTTGCTCCTGCGGATCCGTATTTTCGAGTTGTTGAGGGTCTTCTAACTGCTCATTTTTCTTTTGAAGATCATCTAATTCTTTCCGTAAATCATCAAATTCCTTATTCAGATTATCTTGATCTTTCTTTAGATTTTCTGGAGAATCTTCTTTCTTTTCTGTCTTATCAGCTAATTTGTCTTGTTGGTCTTTTAAACGATCTAATTTATCAATGGCCGCATCCAGTTTCTGTTCAAATTCAAGTTGTTTAAACAATTCAAGGGAGCGATCGAGTTCTTTCTCAATGTCTTTATTATCCAACTTCATCTGTTCAATCATATCCTTGATTTTATTCTTATCAAGGTTCTCCATCATTTTCTCGAGTTCTTTGAGTTTATCCTTCATTTCCTCACTCATAATCTGCTCAAAAATCTTCTCTAATTCTTTCTGTTTTTCTAAAATTCGTTCATCCGACTTTTTGAATTCTTCATTTTTACTATTGTTTTCTTTATTCTCTTTCTTAAGATTTTCAATCTGTTGTTCAATTTGTTGTTGTTGGTTGATTAAATCCTGAACCTTCTTTTTATCCTGCCAACTTACTTCCTTTTTTTCAAGAATTCTTCTATTCAATTCATCCAATTCTTTTTGAATTTTCTTGGCATCTTTTAGAGTTTCTTTTAAATTATTCTTAACCGATTCATTGTTTTGATCGCGTTGTTCATCGATTTGATCGAGTGTTGGGACTTTAAAGATTTTCTTTTGTGTTTTCGATGATTTTGCTCCATTAACACCATCATTATCCCATACTTCAAACCAATATTCAATTTCATCGCCTGGTTGTAATGAAAGCTGAGAGAAGTCCCAAGACCAGAAAAATAAGGTTTTTAAATAGTTTCTATTAAAGGGTACTTCCTTGCTTTGCTTTTCCGTAACTCGATCACCATTAATTGTTGTATACGAAAAAGTTAATCGACTAAATCCGTAATCATCTTCAATATCTCCTTTAAAATAAACGAGAGAAGAGGCAATGGAATCTTGTTTTTCTTCGGTTATGATTGATGGGTAATCGTCGGGTTTCACAGAAATGGTGTATTCAATTTGATCCTTTCCTTTGATAAACCGATTGGACGTATTGACTTTGTATTTATTGTCTTTTAAAAACCTTATAGCGTGGGAGAAACTACCTTTTTCCTGTTCTTTCAAATCGAATGTGCTATCAGAAAATGCAAGTAGAAATTTTTCCGTGTTTTGAGTTTGAAATTTCCAAGTTGCTTTGGTGCCAGCAGGTATAACTAAATCACCGGTGTTTGTAATGATCTCGTCCTTTTTCCCAGTATAAGCAGGATAATTTAAAGTGATTTGGAAATTAGTAAGTGTTGGATTTGGTTGTGCTTTTAATTCAAATTGATTCGAATAAAATCCATCAGCATACAAACGGAATGGCAAAGAACGCTGTACGTTTTTAAAAGTGTAATTAAAATGTATCTTATCTTCCTTAATAAGCTTTAACTTCATATCACCTTGAACAAGGTATATTTCGTTCGGTATTTCATTTCCACCAGTTTTAACTTTCAGCACAAAATCTTGCTGTGTGGCAGTAACTAGGGAACTGTTTTCTATTATGAATGTAAATGGGGCTATAGGTTCGAACGTTGAGTTATAATTCAATATTCGATTTGAACTGTCTTTTATTAAAGCAGGGTAAACAAACCACAAAAGAATAAATAACGATAATGGGATAATGGCAATTCGAGCATATTTTCTATTTTGCCTAATATCAATTGCTGCGGTAAATGGAATTGGTTTAAGCTCTTGAATTCGCTGATCAATACTTGCAGAAACTAATTCCGAAGCGGAGGGATCAATTTCTAATGTTCGCTGTAATTGAAGGGTATTTATAAGTTTATCGCGAACGTCCGAAAAGTGTTTACCAATAATCTCTGCTGCTTGCTCATACGAAATTACCTTCCCAATACGAATCAGATGAAAGATAGGGATGAGGATAAAGCGTATTAATAAAAATAAAGCGCTACCTATATAAGTATAAAATAAAAAAGTTCTTCCTGTAGTACCTAAATGCCCAATAAACTCAATAAATGAGGTCAATAAAAAGAATATAATCAAGGCTCCAGTGGAATATATTACTCCACGGATTAATTGATTTGTATAATACTTTCGAATAAACTCATCCAATTTAAGAATGAGAATATTAAAGGATGCTGAACTCATTTATATTGACTAACGAATAGAATATAGATTTAAGTATGTATAAAAACTAACATTGGATTTTGTTTACTCTTAATTCATGTCGACCGAATTCAAATGCTGTTGTTAAAAATGTTTCCACAATTTGAGAAGCTAGTTCATTTGAAATAAAGCGGGCGGGTAAACAGAGTATATTTGCATTGTTATGTTTTCTAGCTAATACCGCAATTTCAACATCCCAACAAATTGCCGCACGAATGCCCTTATTTTTATTTGCCGTCATTGCCATTCCATTTGCACTTCCACATATTAGTATTCCAAAATCATTTTCATTATTGGCAACACTATTCGATAGGGGATGAGCAACATCGGGATAATCCATACTATCTAACGAATTAGTACCAAAGTCGACAACTGTATGACCTAGATTTAACAATAATTTGCGAATTTCGAGTTTTGAATCATAACCAGCGTGATCGGCACCAAGAGCAATATCCATGAAAATAATTTTTTGTAAAGTTAATCGACTTAAGTAATAGAAATGAACATAACAAAAAATGATGAAAAGATTTCTTACTGATAATCAGACCTAAATTTAACATTGTATTAACATTGAAAATGTGAACTGATGTTAATCAATGGGAGTAACTCGTAAAAAATCAGTCTTGTATTATTCAATTTAATAATGCCTTATAAAACTTCCAATACAAGTCAACAAGAATCTATCTTTTTCAATCAGCAATTTAATAACATCTAACTAACAAACTCTAATTAAAGATCGATTAAAAATTATGAAACATAAATAAATAATTATGCATGTTAACAAAGTTGTATTAATCTATAAATCATAAGATATTGGATTCAAATACCTGTTAATTTTGTGTTAGTAAACAGGAAGTTATTAGTAATTCAAGAATTAGAAATAATTTTTCCAACAATACTAACAGACTACCTAATAGATATAGTTTTTTAAAAAATCTATAAAAAGAAAATAATAATATTAATATGCAAAATCCTCAAATATCAGAAATAGGCTTAAAATCAGAAAATGTGAATTTGGATATTGATTTATTTGAAGAGATAAGTCGTTTAAAGAAAGAAAAGAACGCAATTATATTAGCGCATTATTACCAAGATGCAGATATTCAAGATATTGCAGATTATATAGGCGATAGTTTGGGTTTATCTCAGCAAGCAGCTGCAACAAATGCAGACATGATTGTTTTTGCTGGTGTGCATTTTATGGCAGAAACAGCTAAAATTATATCTCCAAATAAAAAAGTTGTTTTACCCGATTTAAAGGCAGGATGTTCTTTAGCCGATAGTTGTACAGCTGATCGTTTTGCAGCTTTTAAATTATTACATCCCGAGCATATTGTTATTTCATACATCAACTGCTCAGCAGAAATTAAAGCAATGACTGACATTGTTTGTACTTCATCGAATGCTGTTCAAATTGTGGAGAGTTTACCAAAAGATCAAAAAATAATTTTCGCACCGGATAAAAATTTGGGTCGTTGGGTTATTTCTAAAACCGGAAGGGATATGGTTCTTTGGGATGGTGCATGTATGGTACATGAGATATTTTCTAGAGAAAAAATTATCCGACTACAAACGCGGTATCCTGATTCTTTGGTAATTGCTCATCCCGAATGCGAAGATTCTGTTTTAGAACTTGCCGATTTTATTGGATCTACTACTGCTTTACTGAAATATGCTCAAAATAACGTTGCTCAATCTTTTATTGTAGCAACCGAGAGTGGTATTCTTCATCAGATGGCTAAATTAGCCCCCGATAAAACGTTTATTCCTGCACCTCCTAATAATAAATGTGCCTGTAATGAATGTCCTCACATGAAATTAAACACGCTTGAAAAAGTGTATCTATGTCTTAAAAATGAAAGTCCTGAGATTTTATTAGATGAATCTATTCGAAAACCTGCTGAAAAATCAATTTTACGCATGCTCGAAATATCATCACAATTAGGAATTTAATCCGCTGAATTTTAAACAAATTACAATCTATACAATGAAAAATTTCCTCGCAATTTTATTCTTTATTTCTGTTCAAGTATCGGCACAGAACTTTGTTACCAAAACCGACTCTGCATGGGGTTATAAATATACATACGTTCAAAACGATCCCATTAACGCCCGAACCTATGTATTGAAAAATGGCTTAACGGTTATGATGTCAGTGAATAAAACTGCACCACGAATTTACACCTGTATAGGAACCAAAGCGGGAAGTAAAAACGATCCAAAAGATGCTACAGGTCTAGCTCATTATCTTGAACACATGTTGTTTAAAGGAACAGATCAATTTGGATCGCTCGACTTTAATAAAGAGAAAATTTATCTTGATAAAATTGATATTCTATATTCAAAATACGGTCAAACCAAAGATCCTGAAAAACGCAAAAAGATATACCATTCAATAGATTCTATTTCCGGATTAGCATCTAAATATGCCATTGCAAATGAGTACGATAAAATGCTTCAATATATTGGAGCGAAAGGAACAAATGCCTATACATCGTTCGATGAAACCGTTTATATTAATGATATCCCGAGCAATAGAATTGCCGATTGGGTTCATATAGAAGCAGAACGTTTTCGTAATCCAATCCTTCGATTATTTCATACCGAGTTGGAAGCTGTTTATGAAGAGAAAAATATATCACTCGATTCGGATGGTAATAAGGTTTTTGAAGTATTATTTGAATCACTTTTTAAGAGACATCCTTATGGAACACAAACAACCATTGGTACGATTGATCATCTAAAAAATCCATCCCTTCAGAAAATACGTGATTATTATAATTCCTGGTACGTTCCTAATAATATGATTATTTCGATTGCAGGAAATTTTGATCCTGAACAAACACTTGCATTAATTGATTCTTCATTCGGGAAATTTTCATCAAAACCAATTCCTGCGTTCACTTTCACATCAGAAAAATCGGGGAATACACCAGAAGAGATATCAGTTTTAGGTCCTGAAAGTCCTTCTGTTACTATTGGATTTCGTTTACCTGGAGCGAAGAGTGATGAACTTGCTTTAATGCAGGTTACAGATATGCTATTAAATTCTCCTTCTGGGATTTTTGATTTGAATTTGATTAAAAAACAACAAGTTTTATCAGCATCATCGGGTATTTATAACCTCAAAGATTACAGTGTTTTATTCATGGATGCTCAGCCAAAAAATGGGCAAACTTTAGAGGAGGTCAAAAATTTATTACTTGCACAACTTGACTCACTTAAAAAAGGAAAATTCGATTCTAAAGCGATTACTTCGAGTGTATTAAACAAAGAAGTTTCGGAAATTAAAGCTGCCGAAAGCAACAACTCGCGGGCATTTTCTATGCTCAATGCATTTATTCAAGAGCGTAATTGGTTAGATGTTGTTGAAGAATCTGAAAAAATGAAAAAAATTACAGCCAAAGATGTTACGGCCTTCGCAAATAAATGGTTTAACAATGAATACACGATAGTTTATAAAAAAGAAGGAGTTGGTTCGAATGTGGTTAAAATTGAAAAGCCGGAAATTACACCAATCGAAGTGAATCGGAATTCGATGTCGCGGTTTACGAAAGATGTTCTTGATAATGAAGCTAAATCAATAAAACCAGAGTTCCTTGATTACGCAAAAGACATTTCCAAAGTTGAGCTTCAACCCGGAATTAACCTACTTTCTCTTAATAACAAGACCAACAAACTATTTACCTTATACTATGTTTTTGAGTTTGGAAGAAGTAATGATTTACTCCTTCCTGAAGCCATTCATTTACTCGAATTTTTAGGAACAAGTAAATTAAATAACGAACAGATTTCGAAAGAATTTTATTCTACAGGATGCACGTTTGAAGTTTTTGAAGGTGGAAATGAATTGTTATACATAAAATTATCTGGTCCTCAGGAAAAATTTGAACGGGCAATATCTACGTTTGAACATTTATTAGCCAATGCCATTCCCGATCAAAAGGCATTAGACTCTATGATAGAAAACGAAATACAAGAACGCGAAAATGCCAAACAAGATAAAAATCGCGTTCGTTCGGCTTTATCTAATTATACTCGTTTTGGAAAGGACAACCCTACAACATGGAATTTGAGTACGAAAAAACTTAAAAACTTAAAAGCAGACGATTTAACTAACATCATACATAAGCTAACCTCTTATCCGCACAATGTTCTTTATTATGGTCCTCTCGAGTCGAAAGAAATTCAAACGGAAATAACAAAGTATCATAAAACACCAACGGTTTTAAATACGGTTCCTGCTGCTCATAAATTTACAAACCAAGAAAATAAGGAACGTAAAGTGTTTTTTACAAATTATGATATGGTGCAAGCAGAAATCGGTTGGATTAGAAATGCTGGTGCATATACCGCCGAGGAGCAATCTTCTATTTCCATGTTTAATGAATATTTTGGTGGTGGAATGTCTTCGGTAGTTTTTCAAACAATACGTGAGTCGAAGGCATTGGCCTATTCGAGTTATGCTTATTTTTCTAAACCAACAAGCAATGATAAGCCCAATACAACAGGAGCATACATTGGAACACAGGCCGATAAATTAGATTCTGCTATTTATGCCATGGATGAACTCTTAACGACCATGCCTCAAACAGAGATTTTATTCAGTGGGTCTAAAGCATCTTTGTTAAGTCAAATTGAGTCGGAACGAATTTTAAAAGAGGATATTCTCTTCAATTACCTCGCTTCTAAACGACTTGGAATTGATTATGATATTCGGAAATCGGTATATGAAAAAATCCCTACAATGAATCTTTCCGATGTCAATGCCTTTCACCAAAAACATCTTTCAGGGAAGCCATTCAATTTGTTTATAGTAGGATCATCGGAACGAATTCCGAAGAAAAAACTTGCGAAATATGGCAAAGTGAAAGTCTTGTCATTGGAAGATATTTTTGGGTATTAAACATGAAATCCCGGATTCTCCTTTTTTTTATTCTCCTTTTTTCTGCGCAGGTTATCGCTCAAAAAGATTCCGCAAAAGGAAATGAATCTGTTCGCTATTATTTCCCAAACGGGACGATCTCAAGTGAAGGATTTATTAAAAATGGGAAGCCAGATGGCTATTGGAAAAATTACAATGAGGATGGAAGTTTAAAATCGGAAGGGAATAGAATCAATGGGGATTTAGATAGTATTTGGATCTTCTACGGACTTAAATCGATCCCCAAAAGCAGCATTCAATTCAAAGGAGGAAAGAAGCAGGGCCTTAAAAAGCAGTTTGATGAAAAAGGGATTTTAGTTTCCGAAGAATCATTTGAATTGGATAGCAAACAAGGCTGGTCTTATCAGTATTTTTCAAATGGGAAAACGAAATACCAAGTGAATTTTAACGCTGGAAAAGAAGAGGGTAGGGGACTTGAATTTTCGGAAGAGGGCCAAATAATTTCTTTGTTTGATTATAAGACAGGTGCATTAATGCG
>CAXNGM010000068.1:0-8891 GCA_964201695.1 Bacteroidia bacterium
CGCATTTTCGACATCGCATCATCTAAAAACTTCACATCAGCATAAGGAATTGGCAATACAGTTTTGGAAGCTCCAAGTAAAGAGGTATCGCGTAAATAAGCTGCTCCCAATGCAACCAAACTAACATCGTATGTTGCAATACAATCTAAAATAACTTCTTTAAAATGTTCTTCCAAAGATTGAGTTGATGTTTCATTCCTCCAAATTGATGCATATTCAGGAAATCTTTTGCTGGAGCGGATTTTCAAGAGCGCCTCAAAACAAAACTCACGAATTAAAATGCTTGTTGTATTGAAACATTCTTCTTCAAGAAAACGCAGATTTGTAAAATCGGCAGATAGCGCTTTGACGATATAACCGCGAACATATTCATCCTTTTCGGAAGCAAAGTTTTTCTTTAATAATTCC
Source organism: Bacteroidia bacterium (assembly GCA_964201695.1). Lineage (GTDB taxonomy): Bacteria > Bacteroidota > Bacteroidia > M30B66 > M30B66 > CALQRR01. Next base: position 409 of record CAXNGM010000068.1, read on the forward strand.
GAAATAACAAAAGCATCCTGCGTATTGCTTTTCGATAAAAGATATTCGTATTCGTAGTATTTCGTTCGGGGAGATTTTTCGACTGAAGCGCATTTCTTTAACAAATCAAGACTGATGTCATTTTCATGATTCAGCAAGTATTCGGCTGCTATTTCGCGAATATGAGGGTGATCATCGGAAAGCGCTTGTTGAATCAGTTTCAATGCCGATGAACTTTTCCACGAGGATAGACCTTTTACAATAGATAAACGACACAGGTATTCTTTTTCTGTTTTGAATAGGTTATCGATATAAGTCAACTCATTTTCTCCAGAAATGGCGATACATTTTATTAAAACAGAACGTGTTGAAATATTGGATTCCTCCGAGATGAGTAATTTGATTTTATCACGAGAGGATGATATATCCGCTTTTATTTTCGACAATGCCGATGCAGCATAAAAACGACATTCACCATCAATTGTGACTAATTCAGTTAATAAGGGAACGATATTCGATTGATCTGGATGTTTGCGAATCGAATAAAATAAGGCTTCTGAAAGAGATTCATTGAAATCGGAATCAATTTCTTTTCTGTTTTTCAATAGAAGTTCAGCACCATCACATTTCCCAATCGAAATTAATAATACATTTTTCACCGATGAATTTTCTTCCAATCGGAAACATTGAAAAAGAGAATCAATCAAGGTTTCCTGTTGATATTGCCCCAATGAAAATGCAGCGGCTTTTCGAACATTCGTAACCTTATCGGATCTTAAAATTTCAAATAAAGGTCCAATCGCTTCCTTCGAATTTATCGATCCAAAAAGCAAGCACGCATGTTCGCGAATTACATCTGATTCATTTTGCAAATACTCAATCAGAACTTCCGAGTTGCGCTCATCAGCAAAATTATACAAATGCCTAATCGTGTCTTTTTTAAATTGATTTGTTTGGCCGCAACTCAAAAAAAAGAATATGCTAATCACAAGACAATGTGAATAAAAATATTTCTTAATAATAAGGTTATACATCATTACAATGGAATTGAGCAAAAATAGGGCTTTTAAAATAAATTAATCGCTAAAATAAAATTCGCTTTTTATTAAGGTAATCTGAAGCCTTAAAATAACTAACAACATGTTTACATACACTTAATATGAGTGAAGGAAATTCGAACAACCAAAGATTGAATACAAAAATGAACCAATCAAGACGTAAAGTTGATCTAGTTGTCATATCCGATGTGCATTTAGGAACTTATGGTTGCCATGCAAAAGAATTGACTGAATATTTGAGAAGTATACATCCTAATATATTGGTTCTAAATGGCGATATCATTGATGGTTGGGCATTTTCGAAATCCTATTTTCCAGGAAGTCACCACCAAGTTTTATTGGAAATAATGAATCTGCTTTCATTAGGCACAATTGTATATTATATCACAGGAAATCACGATGAAATGCTCAGAAGATTCTCTGATTTAAACCTTGGGAATTTTAATTTGGTTGATAAACTCGTATTGCAATTGGATGGGAAAAGAGCCTGGATTTTTCACGGGGATATTTTCGATTTATCTGTAAACACTGGAAAATGGTTGGCTAAAATTGGAGGAAAAAGTTATGATTATTTAATTGTTTTAAATAGTATCATTAATTGGATGCTGATTAAGATGGGAAGAGAAAAGATTTCGATTTCCAAGAAAATTAAAGCAAGTGTTAAACAAGCTGTAAAATTCACTGGCGACTTTGAAGAAATTGCCGCAGAACATGCAATTGATCAAGGATATGATTATGTGGTTTGTGGACATATTCACCAAGCGCAAAAACGTATCATCCGAAAAGAAAAAGGGGAAGTTCTTTATTTAAATTCCGGCGACTGGATTGAAAATTTAACTTCTTTGGAATACAACAAAGGTTCTTGGAAAATCTATTTTCATGAAGAAGAAATTAAACATCTCATTGCAGATTTAATTACAACAATGGAAATAAAAAAAGAAACCAAAAAAGAACCATTTATTATTTTAAATACGCTTTAGATGAATATATTATATGCTATTCAAGGCACTGGAAATGGTCATGTGAGTAGAGCCCGAGAAGTATTGCCAACATTAAAAAAAATGGCCAATGTTGACATTTTTCTGAGTGGTGGAAATTCGAATATTCAATTGCCTTTCGATATTAATTACAAAAGCAATGGATTAAGTTTTGAATATGATAAAAAAGGAGGATTAAGTTATTTAAAAACATTCCGAAAAATTAACTTTTTTTCTATTTGTAAAGAAATTCGCGATTTCCCTATTGAGAAATACGATTTAGTCATCAATGATTTCGAATGCATTTCAGCGTATGCTGCAAAAAATAAAAATATTCCGTGTATTTCGTTTTCTCATCAAGCTTCCTTGTTAAGTCCAAATGCACCTCGTCCCAAAGGATGCAATTTCTTAGGCGATACCATTCTCAAAAACTACGCTCCTACACCCTATGCAGTAGGTTTGCATTTTAAACCGTACGATAATTTTATTTATACTCCAATCATTCGTAAAGAGATTCGCCAGCTTAATCCAGTTAAATTAAATCATTATACGGTTTATCTTCCAGCTGTTGGAACAAACGAAATCATTAAGTTATTAAGTCAAATTCCTCATATTCGTTGGGAGGTTTTTTCACGTACCAATCATTTTACTCAAGTCGAAAAAAACATCACCATTCGGCCTGTGCAGAATGATGTATTTATTCAAAGTTTAAGCACTTGTCAAGGATTATTAACAAGCGCAGGGTTTGAATCACCAGCTGAGGCGCTTTATCTAGGGAAAAAGTTATTCGTAATTCCTATTCAAGGTCAATACGAACAGGCTTGCAATGCCGAAGCTTTGGCGCAATTAGGAATTCCAATTTCTTCATTTTTTGATTCTGAAATTCTAATTAAGATAAATGATTGGATTAATAACGAACAAAAAACCGCACTCAATTTCCCTGATATTACAGCTTCTTTGCTTGAGAAAATCCTTTTTGATAACAACCGATTTCTCTTGCAAAAATCCTTGGATTAATATCATTAATTGCAAGTTGTTCATTTAAATGCATATTCTCGATTTGAAAATTTGGGGAATGATAGGTTTCTAGGTTTTAATTTGAATACACCTTAAATTAAAATCCATTTTCTTACTTTCAACCCCTATAAATCAATATCATCAGTTCACATGCATTTGAGCAACATTCAATCATTCGAGGAATACCAGAAAGCATATACCGAAAGTGTTCAAAATCCTGAGGAATTTTGGTCTAAAATCGCGAATGAGCTAACATGGAAAACTCCATTTAACAAGGTACTCGAATGGAATTTTAATGAGCCAAACGTGAAATGGTTTATTGGTGGGAAACTCAATATTACCGAAAACTGCCTCGATCGTCACCTCGAAACGCGCGGAAATCATACCGCCATTTTGTGGGAACCCAACAATCCCAATGAGCAATCGATTAAACTCAGCTACCGCGAATTGTATGTTCAAGTATGCAAGTTTGCCAATGTGCTGAAACGAAATGGAGTTCGCAAGGGCGATCGCGTTTGCTTATACATGCCCATGATTCCAGAACTAGCAATTGCAACCTTAGCATGTGCTCGAATAGGCGCTATTCATTCGGTTGTTTTTGCTGGATTTTCTGCACAATCAATTGCAGACCGCATTAACGACTCGTTATGTTCGGTGGTTATTACAAGCGATGGATTAAATCGTGGCGCCAAACAGATGGCATTGAAATCGGTTGTAGATGAGGCATTAGAACAATGTACTTCGGTGCATCGCGTAATTGTTCATTCCCATTTGAATTGGGATACCGAAATGGTATCTGATCGTGATGTTTGGTGGAAAGATGAAATGGAATTGGTGGATAGCGATTGTCACGCAGAACCCATGGATTCCGAAGATATGTTGTTTATTCTTTACACATCCGGTTCGACGGGAAAACCCAAAGGTGTGGTTCATACCTGCGGTGGATATGCTACGTATGTGAATTATTCGTTTCGCAATGTATTTCAGATTCAATCGGATGATGTGTATTGGTGCACCGCCGATATTGGTTGGGTAACCGGACATTCCTATTTACTATATGGTCCATTGATGTCGGGAATTACTTCGGTGATGTTTGAAGGCATTCCGACGTTTCCTGATGCGGGCCGTTTTTGGAGCGTCATCGACAAGCATCGCGTGAATGTGTTTTACACTGCACCAACTGCTATTCGTTCCTTGATGGCAGCAGGAATCGACCATATTCTTCCATACAGCCTGCATTCTTTACGTGTATTAGGCTCGGTTGGAGAACCTATAAATGAGGAAGCTTGGCATTGGTACCATGTGCATGTGGGCAAAGAAAAATGTCCCATTGTGGATACATTCTGGCAAACCGAAACCGGTGGAATCATGCTTTCGGCATTGGCTGGTGTAACGCCATCTAAACCAAGTTTTGCAGGATTGCCATTGCCCGGAGTTCAGCCTATATTATTGAATGCAGAAGGACAAGAAATCACTGCAAATAATGAAGAAGGCTATTTGGCTTTCAAGTTCCCTTGGCCATCCATGATTCGCACTACGTATGGAGATCACGAACGCTGCCGAATTACTTACTTTTCGACTTACAAAAATTATTATTTCACGGGCGATGGTGCGCGTCGCGATGAGAATGGATTATACCGAATAATTGGTCGGGTGGATGATGTGATCAATGTTTCGGGACATCGTTTTGGAACTGCCGAAATTGAAAATGCAATCAACCAAAACAAGCATGTAATTGAAAGTGCTGTAGTTGGATATCCGCACGATATTAAAGGACAAGGAATTTATGCCTTTGTGATATGTGATAAAATCCCAGAACATCCGCAACAATTGAGGGAAGATATTTTTGAAACAGTGAGTGCTCAAATAGGACGCATTGCCAAACCCGATAAAATTCAATTTGTAAAAGGATTACCTAAAACACGATCTGGCAAAATCATGCGCCGAATACTTCGCAAAGTTGCTGAAGGAGAATTTTCGAATTTAGGCGATACGAGTACCTTGTTAGATCCTGCAATTGTGGAGGAAATTATCCAAGGGCGTTTGTGAGGAATTACTTTTTCATTAAAACACCATCTTTCACTTCCACATCCATTAAAAATCCATTACAGAATCCTTTAAAGGTAGCTTGGTCTCCAGTCTTTACGGCTTTTGCATCATCTAGGTGACGTGTATCAAGCGTTACTCTTACGGCCCCCATCATAGCATCAGGAAACGTAAGCATAACACGGGCAATGGTATCGGATGTTTCAATATCTCCGACTGTTCCGGTCACTTCAACTACTTTACCAACATAGGTCGTATTTGCAGTTTGCTCATTCGTCTCAAATGCTTTGTATATAACATCAGCATTGACCTTCATGCCCTCCATTTCGGTAACATCGTCAAAGGGTTTGTTCCACATTTTGTAAGCTACAAAAGCTCCAACACATGCACCAATCACGATAACAAACAATACTATTTTCAACGTTTTTTTCATGGAGATATATTTTTAGCAAATGTAGAAGCTATTTCTAATTGGCCTCTTTATTTTAATTATATTTTAAGTTAATACAATCAATATTAAATATCTCTTCGTTAATCTCCTAGAGCTATATTTGCATGACAAAAGTCATTTTTTAAACAAGGAAATTTCTTTTTCTTGTAGTCAAAATCTACCCAACAAAATTTATGATATTTTCAAAAATATTTTCATCGCTTTTGATATCAACTTTCGTTCTCATCATTCTAAGTTGCAAACATGAACTCGATTATCTTGAAAAAACAACAAATCCAATAGATACAACAACACCTCCACCTGTTGATACTTTGGTATGTTTCGAAAGTCAAATTCTTCCCTTGTTTATTAGTAATTGTGCAATGAGCAATTGCCACGATGCGATTACACAAGAAAAGAATATTCAACTAACTGATTACGCGAATATAATGGAAGAAATTGTTCCTAATGCACCTACAAGTGGAGACGTTATGGAATCCATTTTAGGAATAAATGACATCATGCCCCCACAACCTTATAGTCCATTAACATCCCCACAAATTGCCCTTATCCAACAATGGATTAGTCAAGGTGCTCAAAACACAACAAACTGTGCAAATATTTGCGACACTACTACCTTTAATTATGCAGCCGATGTTGCTCCAATTCTATCAAATTTTTGCAATGGCTGCCACGGTGGAAGTTTTCCATCTGATGGTATAATTACCTCTTCATGGGCTAGTTTACAGGCAATTGTGAATGATGGTCGTTTGTTAGGCTCCATTCAACATGATAGTGGTTTTTCTGCCATGCCTAAAGGTTCTGCCATGATGAATGCATGTAATATCACAAAAATTCGTAAATGGATTCAAGCAGGTGCATTAAATAACTAATTTGCGTTCATGAAAATGGCTTTTAAAATTTCATCCATTATTTTCTCATTGTCCGTTTGCATTGGACTTACGGGTTGTTATTACGATACAGAAGAAGAGCTATATCCAGATAGCGGTTCAATTGTTTGCGATACATTTTCAGTGAGTTATGCAAACGATATCATTCCAATTGTGAGTGCAAAATGTAGTACTCCTGGCTGCCATGCTGGTGTTAATGCTGCTGCAGGAATTCCATTGGAAACATACGCAGGTGTTAAAGGATTTTTAGATACAGATAAAGCTTTATTTATTTCCTCCATAATCTGGGACGGAAATGCGAGTAATATGCCTAAAGGATCAAGTACAAAAATGAGTGATTGTAATATCAATACAATTAGAGCTTGGATAAACGCTGGCTATCCAAATAATTAATAAATTTATTCGTTAATCACATAATTAAAAATCAAAACGACCATGAAACTAAAATCCATTTTATTCTCAAGTTTGCTAATTACGGGGGCGCTCACCGCATCGGCCCAAGATTTATTTCTAACGAAAACTGCGAAAGTTAATTTCGATTGTACACCTGTTAATCCGGTAGAAAACATTGATGCTGTGAATAATGAAGCAACATCCTTTTTAAACAAAGCAACTGGCGAACTTGTATTTGCTGTATTAGTGAAAAGTTTTCGATTCGAAAAAGCACTGATGGAAGAGCACTTTAACGAAAACTACATGGAAAGTGGTAAATTCCCGAAAGCTGATTTCAAAGGTAAAATCAGTAATTTATCGGATGTAAATTTTGCGAAAGATGGCGAGTATCCTGTAAAAGCTGCTGGTAATTTCACCATGCACGGCATCACAAAACCAATCAATGTGGATGGTACGATCTCGATTAAAGGTGGAAAAATTCATGCAAAATCGAAGTTTTCTTTGAAGTTGGAAGATTATAAGATTGATCGTCCCAAAGTTGTTGCTGATAAAATTGCTGAAAAAGCAACGATTACAATCGACGCGGCATACGAGCCAAAAAAATAATTCAAATTACTCATCGGGAATTCAGCAATGGATTCCCGTTTTTTTTTGATTGAATGAAAAAGATTCTACTAACAACCTGCATTGCATTATCAAGTTTACTTTCATTAACAGCTCAACCCGACGATCTTGCCAAGATGTTGGAAGAAGAAATGTCGAAAGATGCAGAACCCGATTATGCAACTGCTACGTTTAAAACAACACGATTAATTAATGGACACACTGTTGAAAATGTGGCAGCTGGAGTTATGGATATGCGCATTTCGCATCGATTTGGGGCGATAAATTCAGGAATAAGAGAATTTTATGGACTCGATGTAGCCACCATGCGCGTTAGTTTAGAGTATGGTATTAACCGCTGGTTGATGATTGGTGGAGGGAGAAGTACTGATGATGAAAAAACCTATGATAGTTTCTTGAAAGCGAAAATCCTAAGACAAAGCAAAGGAACTCGAAACATGCCCATTTCATTGAGCTATATGACTTCCATGCAAACCATTTCGATTCCGTATGAAAATCCCAATAGAACAAACTTTTTTACTTCAAACATGTTTTTCGTTCATCAATTAATTATCGCACGAAAGTTCAATGAAAGTTTTTCATTCCAAGTTTCACCAACTATGGTGCATCGTAATTTAGTAGATTCAATCTCATCGCCTCACGATTTGTTCTCCATTGGAATGGGCGGTCGTATGAAACTAACCCGACGCACAAGTATCAATGTAGAATATTTTTACCAGTTCAATAAGTTTGAACCTGCAAAAACAAATATGCTTTCCATTGGATTTGATATTGAAACTGGCGGGCACGTTTTTCAATTGTGTTTTACAAATAGCACACACATGATTGAAAAAGCATTCATCCACCAAAATTCGGGTACTTGGAAAGCAGGGGATATTATTGGTGGCTTTAATCTTTCAAGAAACTTCACCATTCGCGATCCACGAGAATCGAAGAAAGCAAAGAAATCAGAGTGGTGATTCAATTAAAATCAGAAAATAAACAAAGAATCTAATAATTCTTTAATTCTTAATCAGTAGGAATTTAAAGAACACTTCATATTTTTTGG
>CAXNGM010000069.1:0-8781 GCA_964201695.1 Bacteroidia bacterium
GATCCAGGAATTGACCACATGTCTGCTATGCACATTATAGATAACTTACATGCGAAAGGCGCTGTAATAACTTCATTTAAATCGTATTGTGGTGGCTTGGTTGCCCAAGAATGTATCGATAATCCTTGGGGTTATAAATTTAGTTGGAATCCAAGAAATGTAATTTTAGCTGGACAGGGAACTGCAAAATATTTGGAAAATGGCCGATTAAAATTCAAGCCCTATTCCCGACTTTATAGAGAGCCCGACACCATTCATTTTGCCAATGGTGCATTATACGATGGCTATCCTAACCGTGATTCATTATCGTATAAGGAAATCTATGGATTGAAAGAAATCAAAACGATGGTTCGAGGAACCTTACGTCATACCGGCTTCTGTAGAGCATGGAATATTTTCGTACAGCTTGGATTAACAGACGATTCGTATTTATTCCCACTTACCGATAAAACGACCTATTTCGATTTTTTCGAGGCATTTCTTCCTGGCCAAGGTGATGATTTAAAATCTCGTTTAGTGGAATTTATGGGAAGTGATTATGAAACAGCTTCCATTGATAAAATTCTGTGGACTGGAATAGCAGATAACATTACCATTCCATTAAAAGGCAATCATAGTCCAGCATTTATATTACAAGATTTGTTAGAACGAAAATGGAAGCTTCAACCCCAAGATCGTGATTTGATTGTTATGCAGCATATGTTTGAGTATACATTGAATGGAATTAACATGCAATTCAGCAGCTCTCTTCATATTGAAGGCGAGAACAATGTAAAAACAGCCATGGGAAAGACTGTTGGAATTCCATTGGCTATTTCATTGAAAAACCTACTACTTGGAAATTGCACACAAAAAGGATTGCTCCTTCCGGTTACTCCAGAGTTATATACACCAGTATTGTTAGAACTTGAAAACGATTTTAATATTCGTTTTGAAGGAATCGAAACCGAAATTTAGAAACGGTAACCTACAGAGAAATGGAATGTTGCTGTTGGTTGAGCTAAATTTCCATTATTGGGAGCTGCTGTAAAATAGCGTATTGATCCCAATCCGAATGAAGAACTGATTATAATTTCTTTAACCGGAGTGAATAAAAAACCCCCTTGAAGCATAAAGGAAAAGTAACCCGTGTTTGAGATTGACTGATAAGAATTATATGAAAATCCATCATATATATCATTCGTATTTCGAACACGTGCATAACCTGTTCTTAATACAGGACCTAAAAACATACGCGCTTGTCCTTGTCCTGTTGGATAATAGTTTACATCAACTCCAGAATAAAATATTTTGTAACTATTGAAAGGGAAGTTGTTATTATTATCTCCATACAAACTAAAACTCATTGGAAAACGAAGTCCCAATTTCTTTTGTTCACCTACAAATCTTTCGAAAGAGAACGTTACATTTTGAAAAAGAATATCCGGGACATTTATGCTAATAATGTTATTCCCGAAAATAGATTCCGTTTTTTTAGCATTGTATGAAAAAGGAATGCCTGCATTGGGATTCGCCTCAAAAACATCAACCGCACCACTTTCGTAGTTTATCTTCTCAACATCTTCAATGTTGATATAATAATTGGGCCCATTGACGTTGGAGAACTTCTTATAGACAATTTCTTTCGATTTAATTTCCTGCACTTTCGCTTGAATGCTGCCTCCTTTAATAAGCATGATAACATCTTGCGCATTCGCACTGGTAATTCCAACAAGAGAAAGGAGTAGAAAGAAATTCTTCATCATACGAATGTTTATCAAAAATGAAATTACGAAAAGAAATCAGATACAAACAAAAACCCCGCTTTGAGCGGGGTTTTTGTTTGTATAAAAATGAATACTAATTAGTTTTTAATGACTTTGGTGTAATAAACATCAGAATCAATTTGCAATTGAACCGTGTAGATACCTGATGCAAAAGGTGTCATATCGATATTAAAGTTTTGAGTACCTGGAAGTATTTGCGCTGAATAAGGAGCTAATACTGGCTGACCCAATACATTCAATAATTGAATTTGAACTTTTGCTTGTTTATTAGTTGTGAACTCAAGTTTTGTAAAACCATTTGAAGGATTTGGGTATACACTTAAACCAATGTAATCAGCAACATTTTCAAAACCTAAAGCACTACCAATATTTAAGTCATCAATATACACATTATTACTTCCATTAGGACCAGCAACTAATTCAAAGCGGAAGCGAACATTTGTTTGAGAAGAAATACTAGCAAGACCTACAGCAAACGTTTGCCATTGATTCGGGTTATTTGGAACAAATTCAGAAGTGTAGAGACCTGCGGTTACCAATTCAGCTCCAGTAAACGCTTTACGTAGTACCCAAGTTTGACCACAATTAGTAGAAGTGTATATATTCAATTTATCATCTGCAGTACCACCAGCTTCAGCTCCAGAAAGTCTAAATGTCATTGAAGGGTTAGTAACACTGCTAATGTTATACGAAGGGGAAATTAAATCATCCGATTCGGAAGGCGTATTATAAAGATTGCGAATTTTAACACAACTTCCCCAATTTCCATAACCTGTATTTGGACTAAATTCCCATTTAACAGGTACTTCTGAGAATGAATCATCATTATCGAATGTAATCCAACTATTGAAGTCATCTTGAGTATCTAACTTATCCCAAAATGGTCCAGTTGAATTATCTGCGGTTGAACCACTGATTGTTATATGATCATTTTTATCGATTGAATTAGCTCCTTGGTCATTAGAAGAAGTTAGCTTCACATTAAAAATTCCTGGATTAGCATAGGTAACCGTTTGAGTCGCGGTACTTGATGTTGCAGGTGTACCACCTTCGAAATCCCAAGCACGTGTATATGTTTGAGCATTGTATGAAGCATCGGTGAATAAAACAGAAGCATCAGCACAAGCCATTCTTCTGTTTTCACAGAAATTAGCAATTGGTGAACAGATTATTGGATTGTTTACATCTTCATCTCTTGTACCAGTTGCCTCTAGATTGGCGTCTGAAATTAGATAACTTCTGAAAGAAGCCAATGTTGCGTTAATAACATCAAGCTGCCCTGATTTATAAGAAGCCGAATCCAATTCATAAGTAATGTTGTCAATTACAATGTTCGGTACTTCATTTATAGCATCGATATAAGTTACTGTGTTATTAACATACGTTTCGACAGTAGTTGAAGTTGTAATAATGGAATCAATAACTTGATACGTATTTGTTGCAATAGAATCGACAGGATATATAGTTTGAGTAACGAACAATAGAGAAGAATCTATAGTGCTAAATACAGAATCAACAACTACTGAATCAACAGTGAATGTGTCAATAGAACTTGAATCAACATAGGTTGTATCGTATTGGTTTACAATATTTGTAATTGTATCAACATCAATTGAATCAGCATAAATGGTATCGTAAGAAATTTGCGTAGTATAAGTTGTATCGAGGTAATTGGTATCTAAAATGTACCTCCCTTTTGTAAACATGCTCATACATTGATCATCAACATAATCCATGTAATTATTGAACATCTCACCGGAAGTATCTAAAGGATCTCTGCCACATGAGGTTACATTGTATGGATAATCATTCCAGCAAATTCCATAATTAGGACCGAAAGAAATAGGCGTAGTGTCAACACCATCACTACCGCAATCGGCATCACCCCAAATGTGACGAAGTCCAAGCCAGTGACCTACTTCGTGAGTAATAGTACGACCTAAACGACCATTTGCAGCAGCAGTTCCGATACTACCGGTACAATCATGACGAAGAACAACACCATCGGTTGACAACAAACCGCCCAATGGGAATTGAGCATAGCCTAAAATCACCCCGTTAGTACCTTCAAGAGCTCCAATGGTTTTAACAACCCAAACATTGAGATATTTATAGGAATTCCAATGTGAAACAGATTTTACGCCATTATCATTGGAGGCGTCGTTGGTTTTAGGAGAATAAACACGTACAATTCCATCTGTACAATTTCCTAAATCATCTTTAGTAGCTAAACGAAATTCGATTTGGCAATCAGCTGCAAGAGGAACAAAAGCGGAAGGAGTTTGAGAAAAATTCGGATTAGTCAAAGAGAAATCTTGATTCATCACACGAATTTGATCAAGAATTTGGGCTCTTGAAATATTTTCAGGACCACATTCATGAATAACGTGAAAAACAACCGGGATAATACGCTTATTCCCAGACTTTTGAGCCGATGGATTATTTAACAAATATTCCTGGACACTCTTTTCATATTTAGCGCGTTCGGATCTAAGCTCAGGATGTTTTTGCATTTCCTGCTCCGTAACTTCTACAGTTGAGCATTTATTCGGAATGTGGTTAGATTGAGCGCTCACGTTTTTTGTAAAAACAGATACACTTAACGCTATGAGAATCAGAGTAATTCTTTTCATTTGTTGATATTCTTGATTATTATCTTGTTAAAAACGTACAAGGTTAAGGAAATAATCGTCAGATTGCTTCTACACATTCAGATTTTTTTCTAATTCTTGTTTCGATTTCAAATATAAACGATAGTTTGGATAAAATCAAAAACAAAAAATGGGAAGTCTCGCCAAATTATCATTTCCAATCAATTAGAAATAGTTCGCCAGCCACTTTTTTCTGGGTCATAATATTCGCTACCCCATTTTAATGATAAATTTTTCAAACGATTTTTTTGTTTAGCACCTAGCCATGGAACAGGAATGACACAAAGGATTTCATTCTTAATTTTCTCCAAATAATTGATCGTTTCCACTTTCGTATTAAAGACAATAACATGATGTTTGGGAGAGATAATAGAAGTTGGAAAGCTAATATCAATGTGCTTTAAAGTTTCATTTTTTAGAAGTAAGATATTCGTTTGGTTGGTTTTCTGAAATTTATTTAAAAGTATAGGATGCAAAACAACCTGATTGTTTCGAATAAATGATGGGTTTATGAGTTTTTCAAATTCAGGAAATGATGATTTTGGTGCCGCATTCGAAAGCAATACATAATGATGGTCAACTGAATTTGAATAAGTATGAAAATGCAAAGAGTTATCGGAACTAAATAAAAGCGATTCAGTAGGTTTCGTGCTTATTAATGAAATGAAGAATCCAGAAGAAACACCCACAAATAGTGAGCATAAAAAAAGAATATACATTTTCCCAGTGCGTTTTTTGAAAAAATAAAATAGTGTAAATACCGAAATTGAATAACACATTAATTCGAAATAGCCAATTTTTAAATTGCTGATTTGAGCATAAGGCAGTGTGCTTATAAATTGAGCCCAATAATTAAGTGTTCGAATTCCCAAAGAAAATAAGGTCATTAGTCCCATGCCTAAAAATGGAATATTGGAAAATACCAAAGCAGCAATTCCTAAATACGTTAAAACGGTTGAAAGGGGAACTGCGAAAAGATTTGCAGGTAAGAACCATGTTGGAAAAGTGCCAAAAGCGAACAAGGAGAATGGAGCTGTTGCTATTTGAGCAACGATTGAAATAATTATTGGAGTGATGAATAACACTAAGAATTTACTACCTAAACCTTTGATTCGTTCTAAAATGGGTCGTGCGCTTAATATTCCCCAAACAGCAGCAAACGAAAGCTGGAAACCCATATCAAAAATTGCATCTGGATTTATTAGAAGTAGTAAAAAAGCGGCACTTGATAAGATATTAAATGGAGACACCCTTCTATTTAAAAAATCTGCGAGCGATAACAATGTAAACATACAAACCGCTCTGTTTACAGATGGCGATAATCCAGTCATTGCAGCATAGAACCAAAGTATCAAAATAATGAAAAGCATGTCCAAGCGATTTCTCTTAAGAAACTTGAAATATTTAAAAATCCAAATGCATAACTGATAGATTAAACCAACATGTAAACCCGAAACTGCTAAAATATGAATGATTCCTCCAGAGGAATAGTCTTTCAATAATTCAGGATTCATCTCTGATCGATCTCCCAATAGTAAAGCTGAGGCAACTTGTTTCTCATCTGGCCTTAAAACATCATCATGAAATCGTTTTAAAATGGATGATCTCCATTGAAAAGCAAGTCGTTGAAATGAAAAATCATCATCCGGAAAATTAAGTATATGCGATGAATCGACACGAATAATTGAATAGATCCCTTTTGAATTAAGAAATGAGGCATAGTCAAAATCGCCAGGTTTAGATGTAGGATTGGGATAAAATATTTTACCACAGATTAATTTTCGTGTGGCAAATTGGAAAGCATCAGGATCGCCGTTCTTTATTTGTACACGGATTTTAGAATCGAATGAATAATACTGGGCATTATAAAGAACCTTGAGAACTTTACATTCGATACTTAAGTTTCCAGATTTAATTCGAGGTTCCGAATCAATTTGAATTATTAAAACTAAATTTTTTCCGATAATGGAATCTTGTTTAGTCGGAATTGAGTGCTGTGAGATGATTCCATTTGACAAACCCACAAAAAGAAATATAGCCCAGATGAGAGCCCCTCTAATTGTAAAAATAGATGGCTTTAATCTGATAGGCGTTTTGAAGTATAGATAAGTTAAAATGCAAGATGTTAAAATTCCAAGACAGGATAGGATTATGATATTCTGCGTTGTAAAAGGAATCGACTTAGAAAGCAAACATCCTACTGCAAAAAAAATAGCTATGCGTGAAAATGGTTGAACCGACCAACTAAAAGGAGGCAAATGTTTCATTTTGCTAAAAAGCAAAAAGCCACGCAATTGCGTGGCTTTTGAAACATTTATATACGTTTAAAAACGCTTAATCTATAATCTTGAATTCTGTACGACGATTTAATTGATGTTGTGCATCAGTACATGAAGGACAATCGCAATTCACTTTTGGTTGGCTTTCACCATATCCTTTGTAGGTTAAACGTTTTGGATTTATATCACGAAGTGAACAGTATTTCAATACCGATTTAGCTCTTGCTTCAGATAGACGTTGATTGTATTTATCATCACCGCGGCAATCTGTATGAGAACCAAACTCAATTTTGTATTGAGGATTGTCTGTCAATAGCTTTACTAACTTATCAAGTTCAAGAGCTGCATCGGGACGAATATTTGCTTTGTTATAATCGTAATAAATATCAAGAGCACGAGGACCAACTGTTTTTTCGAGTTCGATAAGTTTATTTTCCTTACATGAAATGATTATGTCAGAACATTTGCGATCAATGGTGCTAACTTCAATTGAATTTGTAAGTGTTTGATTGTAACGTGCATTTACACTAAAGTTGAAACCACCCTTTAAGCGGAAATTTACAACGCCACGACTATTTGTAGTGGAACTATCAACTTCACCTGTTTCTTTGTTAGTAGCATAAACTGTACATCCAACAAATGGTTCTTTCGTAATTTTATCTTGAACACAAATTTCAGCAGAAATAATTGGATCCTTGTAAATAACTTCAAAAAGTTGATCTGAACCAGAACGAGAAGAAGTTAAATTACCAGTTTTTCCATCATTGTTTAAGTTGAAACTAAAATCATCGCTTGCGGAATTAATTGGCGACTTCATGTTTTCAGGTTGTTTGAAAGAAGAACCTGATTTAGAAGTTACAAATACATCCAAACCGCCCATACCAGCATGACCGTCAGAAGAGAAATACAATTTCTCATTGAATCCAATTTGAGGCATCATGTCTCTTCCTGCAGTATTAATCATTGGACCAACGTTAACAGGCTCAGACCAAGCTCCAGCATTTAAAGAACACATATAAATATCGGTTTGACCATATCCACCTGGACGATCAGATGAGAAATACATTGTTTTACCATCAGCACTTAAAGCAGGATGTCCATTAGAAAAATCATCACTGTTGTATGCGAATTCTTCAATGTTTGTCCATTCTCCTTCTAACAATGTTGCTTTAAGAATTTTCAAATTAACAACCTTGTCAACATTCGTTTTTACTTTCCCTTTGAATTGGTTTGTACGTGTGAAATACATGGTTTGTCCATCGGCAGAAACAGCACCAAATGCATCATGATATTCAGTATTTACACCACCTTTAATTGGATCTGGAGCAGACCATTTACCGGCTTTATCTTTCTTTGTATAAAACAAATCCATGTATGATAATCCTGAATAAGGATCACGCATTTTTTTGTCTTCAACAATTGATTGTCCAGCAAAAACATACCCGAAATTGTAAGGAGTTGCACCAAAAGCAGTATTGATTCCACTTAATTCAACTTTATTCACTTCATACGCACACGTATCTAGAACATTGTTGAATTTCTTTGGATTTGCACAGGCATCAATTAATCCCTTTACGATTTTATCGTCAGGAACTGATTTAGCATATTGCTCAAATGCTTTTTTCGCCTCATCGTATTTTTGGTTTTGCATAAGCACTTTACCAAAATAAAATTGATTGATAGGCATTGTATCAGGAATCGCAATCACTTCACGATACATTCCTTCTGCTGCAGAAGGATTATTCATTAAGCGGTATGAATTAGCAAGTTGTACTTTAGCGTCTGCTGAAGTAGATGATTTTTCTAATGCTTTTTTATACTGAACTACAGCATCAGAATATGCATAAGCATCAAATTTCTTATTTCCTTGTTTAACGAAATAATTAGCACCACAACCACCTAGGATTAAACCGAGGCTAAGAAGTAAAATTGGATAAGTCTTTTTCATAGTATATATCATTTTATACAACATTAGAAATAGCGTGGATTTTTAATTTTAACCAATTTCTGAATGAAATCATAGCTTAACATGATCTCATGAGAACCGCCTTGGAAGGTACGAATTGCAGTTGTTGTATAATCGTA
>CAXNGM010000070.1:0-8702 GCA_964201695.1 Bacteroidia bacterium
TCAAACATGAACAACTGGGATGTTGTTTTATATAAAAATCCTTAAACTAAATCTTAAAACACAGTCATGAATTTACTTACACTTCTTCAATCGGCATTGGCTTTTATTATTGGCATAACCTCTTTGTATTTAGTTTACAAACTGCTCAATATTTATTTAAAACGGGTGTTTAAAATTGATGTTATTAATCCCGCTTATGCTACATTACAAGCTGGTATATTACTTTCTACGGCCTTATTAATTTCCTCCATCATTGGTCCAGGTTTAAATGCTATTCGCTTCCTAAATCAAGATGTTGTTACAGCGCAAACCATTGCAGGCAGTATGGGCTATGTAATTATGTTTTTGGTTATCGGAATGATGTTTTCTTTTATGGTCATTGCCGGAGGAATTTTAGTGTTATTTCAATTAACCCACGTAAACGAATGGGAGGAGATTCGCAACAATAACATCGCAACAGCAATCATCTCTGCAGCTTTAATTTTAGGATTAGCGCTAATTATGAAAGATCATGTTGCAACCGTTTGCGAAATGTTGATTCCTTATCCGCAGGTTTTGCAGATTCGATAGTTGGATTTTAATTTCATTTAATAAGTTTTTATTTATAAGATTCTCCAGGAGATTATGTCTTAATTGAATTTTCCCCGACACTAATTTTTATTTGCTTGTGAAAAATTGTTTTTATTTTTAATATTATTTTATTAATTTCTTCTCTTTCGATGAAATCCGAAGCTAAATTTGCGTTTTCTCTCCTTCAACGTTGGGTTGTTCATAGAAAAGAAATCGGTGAAAATTAAACTCGATTCGCCTGAAAAAACAGCGGTTCCATGTTCGTCGAATGATTTATATAGCATGTTTTTATTATGCCCAGGAGATTTTTTCCAAGCATTAAATGCTTCAAGAGCATGGTAGGCTGGAGTGTTTAGGTTGTAAAAAGAGGTCATAAACAAGTTCTCGCCATATCCTGCAATGTTTTGCTTTGATTGAACTACAAAATTATATCTGTTACCAGGCTGAACTCCAGAAAATAAAGATTTTCGAGCAATTTGTTGGTGTGAAAACAAGTCATTCTCGTTTAAATATGTTCCATGATTCATCGCCACAACCCACAATGTATCGTTCCAACGAAGTGGTTTTAATTTGCGGCTTATGCGATAGTCATTTAGATACTTGTGAAATTCCATTGCACAGGCATACTCGAAACGTAATACAGTATCTGTTTTCAACTGCTCCTTCAAATTGCCAACATCTGAAGCATATTTCAACTCTTTCTTTTGACCAGCAGATTCGAAGCTGAACAAGATGCTCAGTAGTCCGATTAAAAGGAGGTTTTTCATAGCATGCAAATTAATTACCAGTCAATAATCAACGAAGCTTTATCTCACTTAGTATATTAGAAAGAATGCATGAAATAACTTGATTGTAGCAAAGGCTATTCAAGAAATAAACGTTTTGAATGAATCGAAAAACTTACTTCTTTTTGATGCTTCCCGCCTTTTTACGATCTTTTGTATAGTATACTATCAAGTCAGCTTCTTCAACAGAATTTACTTGGAATAAGTTCATTGCATTACTAAACAATATCGGATTTTCGACAATGTACCATAAGCCATTGGATATTGCTTTTTCGGGTCTTTCAACTTTGAAAACAAACAGCGTTGCTTCTTTGGGGTTGTTCGTAATATAAACTCGGTACTTAACGTTTAAAGGGTTCTTAATGAACTTAACAATCTGAGCAGAACTATTTAGGCTTACTAAAAATACGATTGCTGAAATGAACAGCGATTTATAAATAGATTGCATACAATCAAGTTAGGGATTTCAAATATATCAAAATAATGAGTCAAAAGCGACATTTAAGTTAGATCATGAATTCATTGTGAAATTCAAAATAATCGGTTTTAATGATATTCAGTATGAATATAATTTTTTTATCGTAACATACAATTGAAAATAAAAATACGTTAACGTTACAAATAGGATGTTATGGAAGATGTACCTGATCGTTTTTTGTATATGTTGGCTGGGACATTGATTGTGCGATTATTCTTACAGTTAGTGAGATACACGCCCGTTGAACCTACTTTGTCTTCTGAAATCCTTCATATTTTTACACATCTATTATATTCTGTATCATTTACTACAGTTATTCTCATCCTTATTTATGTAGGAATAATATTCATTTCATTCTTCATTGATTTTTTGTAATTGAGAGTTGATGTAATAAAAAATAATTTCTTGAGTTCATCTTTATAGAGAATTTATTTGTGATCGATTAAAGGTTTTTGAAATTTTAATTTATTACGGTCTGTCTTAACCTACTAATACACTGTATATGAAACTAGATACTCAAATATCAGGTTATAACTTAAGAAAGCAAGGTTCTTATTATTTATATTCTGACGAGAATGGTCGGGATGTTTTTTATTTTGACGAAAGCGCAGAGCGGTCCTCTTTTAGCTTGAACATTTATTTATTTGAAGATAAATTTATAAATTATATATGTTCTAGATTGACTTACGATCAACTGAATGAATCCAAAACAGTGTTCTATCTTAAGCTCTTATTCAAACGATTAATAACTTACGATGAATTTCATATACACAAAATTAGAAATTTCGCTTTAGATCATTCCGGAAAGCTAAATCATACGCTGAACACATATTGCTTAGAAGTTTTTGGTTCAATAGAAAAAAGGCCATATGATTTTATATTTGTAAATACTCCTTATTCCGATTTATATAATCATTTGTATTTCAGTTGTATTCAGGCAAATGTCTTTTATAGTAGTTGTCAAGATGATAGCGAGAAAATAACTAGGACTGAATTTGAAAATGGTTTGATAAACGACGATTTGAAATTGGCTTATCTGGAAGAATACGACAGCAATAATGAATTCTTTTGTGAACATATTGGCGATGATTCTGAAAAGTTTGAATACTTCCAAACCGTATATGCCATGTTTTCTAATAAAAAATTGATGATGGTTTATGTGAATTGAATTTCAATTAAGTATTTTCACTAATCTCTTTTACAATATACTCTATAAAGCAATCTGTTTTATAGGGTTTTTCTTGCTATATTAATATGTAAAGTGTTTTTTAGATAGAATTATAGTCTTGCCGTTTCCTGCCATTTTTTATATGCTTGAAAAAGAGATGCATGAATCAATTTGCCATCATCACTAAATAAAATTAAATCAATCATTAGGATTATTAAATTAATTTTTATATGTTCATTTCGTACCTAAAAAATCGATTATGCGAGTTCATCCTAAGGTTATTGGAGATAAATTCTCTAAAGGGATTTTTGTTGACTATTGGAGAAATCTAGATCCTGATTATATATGTTGTAAATATAAATACGATTTGGGGATAGGGGAGGAGCGATATAAAAAATGTGTAGGACAATCTGGAGGACCTATATCGATTGATTGGTGGGATATGGAAGAAATGAATCGACTGTCTGATGAAGAATTAGTTGAGCTGGAGAATATTTGTCATTATAAAATATACATAGATAAAGTATTGAATGAAAAGAATGTTTATGAGCGAATTGCGAGTCTCTTTTTATGTAATACGAATCATGTGAAGAATTTTGGGACTAAACGCATTCTCGAATTATGTAATTTATTCTATGCGCTCTCACTCGAATTGCATTCGAAAAACAGAAATGACATATTAACCTATAAGTACATTGATAAAAAATCGGATTCAAACCCGTTTAAAATTCTTGGATACGATGATTTTAAAGCATCATTAGCTTCATAATTATACTGTTCCTTTTATTTTAGAATGGATGATTGATCAATAAATCAATCATGTTGTTAGTTGTTTAACTAGCTTATTGGAAGACTGTTGCCTTTTGTATCCGACCCTTTTAACTAATTTATATGATAAAAACGAATTCCGAAGTTTCAAAATACACTATGCGTAAACAAGGTGATTTTTATGTAATTTCTGATAGAATTAAAGACGTATTTTATTACAATAGGAAAACGCTATCATACTTATTCCCTTTCAAATTTAGTGTTGATCATTCATATTTCAATGATGATTATATGAACTATATATTAAGGAAGCTTATGTGGACGGAAATGAGTGAATCAAAGGAAAAAAAGTACATTGTATTATTTTTCAAAAGGGTGTCAAGCTATGATGATTTTGATTATTTTCAATTAAATCCAAGATCATTAGATAAAAATGGCCGCTTAAACATTCATGCACATAATTATTTCATTAAACATTATCATCATGTTGGCGAAAATTTCCCATCTTATTTAAGTCCTGATAAGCCCTATTTCAGAGGTCAATCAAATTTAATATTTAATTATATAGTTCGTCAAAGTTATTTTGATGTAATTGATAAAGAATGCGACCAAATATTTCGTTACCAGTTCGAAGCTCAATTGTCGAACATTGAACTTGGTTTGGCTTATGTTGAATTATATTGTAAGGAGGAGAATGAATATTTTACCATGCAAATTGATAAAGATTCTGATCTATATGGTCAATTTTCGAATTGTTATTATTTATTCAAAAACAAAAAGTTGGAACTCTGTTTCTATAAATAATGCGTTTTATTAATCATTTTACTAATCTTTAAACTAAATCTATGAATAAACTAAATCACATTAAATCGGCTTTGTTCGGAATTGCTGTTGCAGATGCATTAGGAGTTCCATATGAATTTCTTGATCGCTCTGAAATGTTTGGAAATCCGGTGACAGGAATGATTGGAAATGGAACTCATAATCAGCTAGCTGGCACATTTTCGGATGATAGTTCTTTGACATTTTGTTTGGCAGAAGCACTTACGTATGATTTCCAATTGGAGAACGTTGCTAAGAATTTTCTAAAATGGTACAATGAAGCATTTTGGACTGCAGGAGGAGTTGTGTTTGATATTGGAATTACAACAGAAATTGCATTAGAGCGACTTTCAAATGGACGCTCTCCAGAACTTTCAGGTGAAACTGATGAGTTTTCGAATGGCAATGGTTCTTTAATGCGCATACTTCCATTAGTATTTGTAATGAAAGACTTGGATTATATTCAACGTTTTGAACTCACGAAAAAAGTATCCGCTATCACGCACGGCCATATTCGATCTGTGATAGCATGTTTCTATTACCTTGAATTTGCAAGTCAATTGATTGAAGGAATTGATAAGTATTGTATTTATAAAAATTTGCAGTCCAGTATTCCAATGCAATTGAAATCAATGGGAATAGTCGAACATGAGATTAATATGTTTAAGGGCTTGTTAGTCGATTCAATTGCCGATCGCTCCTTGACTGATGTATTTAGTTCTGGATATGTTGTTCATACCTTAGAAGCTAGTATTTGGTGTCTTTTAATTACAGAGAACTATTCAGAAGCTGTATTGAAATCTATTAATTTAGGAGGTGATACGGACACAACCGCAGCTGTTACAGGAGGACTTGCAGCATTGCTTTATGGCTTTGATTCCATTCCCAATGAATGGCTGTATCAACTTGCTCGAAAAGAGGATATTGAGGATTTGGCTAAGCGGATGAGTGAAGCAATATGTTAAGACTTGTTAAACAATTTAATCTAACATAAAATTAAACAATGGAAAACCAATTTCAATTAAAAATTATGCATATAACATCGACAATTGATGGTGACGATATTGTTGCTGAATTCACATCTCAGCCGGGAGAAGAAGATTATGAAATTTTTGAAGCTCACCCTATCACAACAACAGCAACTATTTTTGAAAACGAGGGCAAACTATTTATGAAATTCGATTTTATTTATAGTCCATTAAACATTAATTCCGAAATGGAATTTGAATTAGATGACTTAATTAGTTGCGATATCGTTTCTGTTTGCAATGGATTATTTGAACTTGATTCTTTCAAAAACATTTTCATTTTTGAGAAGTATATAATTATCAAAGGTAAAATTCAACGGGCTATTTATGAAAATGGGGAAAGGGTAGATTTATTTGAGTATTTTATTAATGGAAATATTGATAATGAATTAAAAATAAAACTACCATATAGTCGTTTTATTTACGAATATGTTTCTGATAACTAATTGTTGAAATAGCAAGTTGATGTTAATTTATTTAAAGAGAATAATTCGATAATATATAAAAGTGTTATTGGGAGTTTGTTGAATTTTTGATTTTAATACTATTTTCTCAACCTAAGTAATTATTTTTACACATAATTTAATCCACATTTTGTTATTATAAATCATGAATGAAGATCAAAAGAAGAGAATAAAACAAAATATTATAAACGAAATAATCGAATGTTTAAATGCCAATATATCAGATAATATCGTTTATGTTGGTAATAATAATTACCTATCAGGACTATTAGCACTTTTACCATTCAGCATTAATTCGACGAAACGTGAATTCTTGACATGGTATGTATCATTGCTCCAAATCGAAAATACCCCTTTGTTCTCTGTTGATTATTTAATCCGTATTTCATCAACATATAAGAAGAATCCCCATTTTATAAGTCAGGTTGGAAAATATGCTAAAATCAATAAAAGTAAAAATCTTCCTGATGAAATTTGGACTGCTTTTTTGAATTCTCTTTTGTTTGAATTTGAGGGTGGTTTTTTTGAAGCAAAAATTTACATTCTAAATCGGGTGGTGGATACACATTTGGATGCCATTGTAAATTGCAATTTAAAAGAGCTCTTTCAGTTTATTTTATCGGAAAAAACATCAAAGCATTTAAAGAAAGGGGATTTAAAAGAATCCCATTTTAAAGATACAAAGAAAAAGGAAGTTCAAGATAAAATTAATCAACGTTGGGGCTTTTTCTTTTACTGGTTAAATAAAATTGCTATTCATGGAAAAGACATAACTAAAAACATTAGTTTATTAGGTATAAAGCATTTTGACGACAATTATAATAATCTTTTTACGAAAGATAAGGAAGGATTTCTGGATTTTATCGAACCCAAACTGCCTCCCTTTACAATTGCACATAATTATTCATTTTCATGTATAAGTGAATTGTCGGTTCACTTTCATGCAAAAAATACGCTTTTTTTAAATTCTGAAATCACTTTTATAAATAAGCCGGAACCGTTTTACATTCTTCGTCCTTTATTAGGTAAATTCGTTTTGCCGCCAATCTTTTATAGTCGATTTTGCAAATATGGCTGGTCTGATAATCATTCAGCCTTTATGTTACATGCCCTAATGGGTAAGCCTTTACATCAATTTGAAGAGTTACCATTCAAACTAACCCAGAAAGCATGCAATGAGCTACTTTTAATGCCTGAATATACGGCATTTTCATTTTGGGCTAACCTCGCTGCAGCCCAACTACTTTCATTGGGTGTAAGTCGTGAATTTATAGATTCAGCCATTGTTCTTTTAGACCGTTATAGGGGCCGCTACGATTTTTGGATTAATGTATTTGAATTGTTATTCAAAAAAGGTGCAATTAAGCGTGAACTAGTAAATCTTTGCGATTACATACGTTTTGTGTATTTTGATTTAAATCAACAGATTGACTTGAAAAATGTCTCGATATATAATTTGAGAGATAGCTCTTATGAATGGCATATTAATCTGAGATTTAAAAGAGCAAAAAACCAAAAATTGCCGAGTCTCAATATTAAATTATTTAAATATACTGACCCCAATACAAAGTTGAAGTATTGCATTAAGCAAATCTCTAGCTCAGCTGAATTATATTCAGAAGGAAATTCGATGCACCATTGTGTTTATACCTATACAAAAGACTGTCTTGATATGAATTCATTCATCTTCTCACTTCGACAAATTGAAGGTTCAAGAGAATCGTCAATCATTACAATTCAGGTAAACAAATCCATGTCAATTGTACAATGTAAAGGGCATTACAACCGCGAAACTTCACCACTTGAAGATGAGGTGATAGCACTTTGGGCGAATAAAAAGAATTTGAAGGTTAGATATTAAGTTGATTAATTCCTATACGTTGTTAGTTCGTATAAAATTTCTTTATTGAAAATTTATACTATCCATTTTTTTAATATGTTCCTGTATTATTGAAGTAGTTTTCTGACCTAAGATACATTAGAAAAAAATAAAAAAATCTTCCTCAATTATGCTCGAAAAATCTCTCAAAGGCAATTATATCATTGTGATAAAAAATAGAATTAGAAAATAAATGTCGAACTCTTAAATGAAACATGCTTGCTTCTACTTCTCCGTATTGACATGATTTTAAATTCATAGTGCAAGAAGTATGGGAAGAATTAAAGTACTATAATGAACTTAGTAAAAGATCGAATTAAAAGACTTAGAGTATTTAATTCATTTTATTGAATTTCTAACAACTGCTTCGCGTGCTGTCCTGTTTGATGTTGATTGAAATTTCCCCAACGTGGAGCATCTTCACTTTTTTCGTTAAAGAATGATTTCAAGTATTCACTGCTTTCATTGTGCGTTTCATGCAGCAAATGAAGGATTTGGAAATAGAACTCATCCAATCGATTTGAATTGTTTATTAAATCGCGTTTGTTAATCGGGATTTGAAACACATTCAAGATTCCATTTTTTTCTTCTTCGCTCATTTCTGATTTAAATCCTTGGGTTAGCGCTTTAAATACGAGATTATTCCAAATGACGTTGTTAGAAGCCCAAACAACCTCATCAATATGCTGCGCATGCTCTGAAATTAGAACGATTGAGTGCAATACTTCTGGAAGATAATC